>JAFCZD010000176.1 GCA_019314525.1 Deltaproteobacteria bacterium | reverse complement strand
GCAATCGCAGAGCAGCTTGAAGAGCAACGCATAGGCCTCACTGCTGCTGGCAGTGAGCAGAAGGCCCTCGGCTGAGAAACGTGGTGCGAAGGCCTCCGCGATGGCCTCTCGCGCCACCGAGGGCCCTCGCGCGTTGGGCAGATAGCCTGCCACGCGCGGGTCACCAAGGGCGGCCACAAGCTGCTCTTCATCCCCGAACATGACGCCCACCGCCGTCGGGTTGGAGGCAGAGAGGTCGACGATCTCGGCCCCTCCCGCGCGCAACTCTCTGAGCGCGAGGCTCAGCTTGTTTTCCCCAAGAGGCGGCAGACGCTGAGACAAACGCACCCCTAATTGCCTCCCCAGCTGCGAACTGGCCCCACGTCGAAGTGAATGAACTGCGAGTCAGGGTAGAAACCAACCCCTCCCACGCGCAGCTTTTTCACGTAACGCTGGAGAGTGCTCGTGCCCACGCCGCTGATGCGAAAGTCGATCGCTTCACCCGTGCGGTGGCGGCTCTCCTTGGCCACCTGTCGGCTCTGCTGGGTGCGGAGAGCGTTGAATTCGTCAGAACGAAACCCACTGATCACCAACACCTCTCGCTGACGCCCAAAGTGATTCACGATGGCATAAAGGTGCTTCACAAGCTTCACGTTGGGCAGGAGCTGACGGTCATCAGGTCCACTGCGCAGCATATAGGCCAGCGTCTCACGCCCGGTGTCGAGCACCTTCCCCTTTGAGCTGAGCACCTTGATGCGCATGCGCTCTCCAGTGGTGTTGCTGCGCACCGTCAGCTCCCCTGGGCCCGGCTTGCCCAGCATGCGCATGTTGTCAGCAATCGGCAGGGCACGCGGCCAAAGACGAAGGGACCCATCCGTGCACGCCGTGAGGATACACTCGCCCTTGGGCCCGAACACAGCGCTGGACACCGTGTAGCGGTGCTGGCGCAGGCGCCGGGAAAACTTACCGCTACGCACATCCCAAATCACGGCTGTGCGATCATGGCTTGCCGTCACGAGCTGCTCTCCGCTGGGAGAAAACGCAACGCTCACCACGCGGCGGCTGTGCCCTCGAAAGGCGTGCAAGCGCTTGCCCGTGCTGACCTCGAAGATCCGCGTTCGCTTATCGAAGCTGGCCACAGCCAGCTGCGCGCCATCTGGGCTGAACGCTAGCGCGTTGCTCCACTGCTTCGACGCGACCACCTCTCGCACGAGCTCTCCACCGGAGAGGGAAAAGATGCGCACCTTCCCGCTGTGGTCACCCGTGGCCACCTGCCTTGCGCCCCTCGAGATCGCCACCGCGCGCACCCAACTCTTATGCCCACCAAGCTTGCGCTCGAGCTTGGCGCCCTCTTTCGAGAGCCGGTAGACCTCCGCCTCGGGTGCCTCCACCCCGACGATGAGCAGCTTCCCGGCCAGCGCCAGATCGCGCACCGCTGCGCCCCCAGCAGCGCGGAGGATTCCCAGAAGCGCACCGTCCCGCACACGCCAACGCTTCACCGCGCCATCCGCGCCAGCGCTGATGATTGTCCCATCATTGGCGAAAACCACGTCGCGCGTGGCACCCTGATGGGCATGGATCCGCCATCGCACACCGTCGTCACGCAGATCCAAGAGCAGCAGATGCCCGCCCCAACCAGCCGCACAAACACGGTGCCCCTTGGGGCCAAGAGCCACGCGCCCGAGCACTGAGAGCGTCGAGAGCGGAATCGTCGCCTGGCGCCGTGGGTGAGATGTCCTCTGAGATCGCAGTCTTGGTGACTTGACGGGGCGGGTGAACGCTTTCACTCTTGGAGCGCGTTGTGCCCCCTGGGGGCCGCTCAGATGCTTGATGATCAGCGCGCTAGCCCCCAGCAGAAGCACCAAGACAGCTGCCAGAGAAAACACACGACGATGGCGCAGGCCGTCCTCTGAAGGACCCGCTTCGTTTACGGGAAGCACCTCACGGATCAGCAGGTCACGCGCAGAGACGGCCTTGGCCAGCTCATCCCCAAGGCGCTCTACCTCGTGTTCCAGTTCATCTACCGAACGCTGCTCTCGCTCTCCTGGGCCCATAGCTTGCTCCTTCACCCAATGTTGCCCAATGGGCGAGCAGGAGGCAATAACGTGACCTCTTCGATTTTCGAGAGACGTGGCATAGAATAGCTCGATGGCTGGATCCAACTCCGACTTCAATATCGAGCAGCTCTCGCGAGCGATCGCTACCCACGCCGAAGCCGCTTCTGCAGATGCTCTCGCAGAGATGGCGCGTGAGCACTCCCCAGAAGCCCTCCCCTTGTGTGTCGATGAGTTGCCCCTCACTGCTGTTGACAAGAGCATGGATCTCGAGGATCTCATCAGCCACAGCCAACACACCTGCTTTGTGGACGCTGAAGGCCGCTTCCTGCTCTATCGTGTGGCCGTGCTGGGAATTGCCTCGGCCGTAGAGCAGACCTATCAAGAGCTACAACACAAACTCGCCAAGGCGCGCGACCCCCTCCTAGGCGATCTCACTCTCGAAATACGCTACAACGTGGGCCTCTTTGGAGGTGAAGTCGGAGACGCCAAGGTCTCCACGACCGACACCGCGCGGCTCACCGCTCACCTCGCGACCTACCGCCCCAACCTGCTCGTAGTCGTCGACGCTACCGAGGAGAAAGAGCGTTTCTCCGCTGGCACGCCACAGCAGCTGGCGATGCTCACGCGCGCGCTCAACCATGGGGCGCTCTTTGCGGGCCAACGCCCCTACGCGCTGGTCCTTGTAACGGAGGCTCGGCTCGAAGAGCAGAGCTTCGAGACCTATGCACGCGCCTGCCACGCCCTGCGAACGCCCCCCGCGCTGCTGCAGCACTTGCCCACCGAGCTGGATCGCGTCGTTAGTTATGCGCGCTTCGAGGCCATACGCTTCGCTGCAGATCACCTGAGACAGAAGAAGCGGCTCCCCCGTGAGGCCACGCACGATCTGGACCTGGGACTCGAAAACGAAGGCGACTGAGAGAACGAGAGAACCAGCGAATGTTCACCAACTTCTGGGGACTGTACTCAGTCAACCGCTCCTAGTTTTCCCCGGGAAAAGACCATCCCATGGCGCACGGCGACATACTCGTCATCCTCCAGTTCTTGCCAAACGTTGGGGCCACCGTCTAGCGGTTCACTGGCGATGAGCAAATGCATCACCCGTCCGCGATCCACCGAGCGCTCGCAAAGCGACTCCTCGAAAACAGCGCAACTCTCACGCTCTGGACAACGCGATTTATGCGTCGAGAAGAAGAGCTCCTTGCGGTATCGGTACCCCACCATCAAGTCGCCATTGGTGACGAGCATGTTGAGCTTATTGTGACGGTCGGGCTGTGTCCCCGAATCTGGAGCCACCTCGAGGATACGCTGCACCGTGAGCCGCAACGCGTCGAGCACGACGCTCAACTGCACCCCCTCGCCACAAAGCTTGTCCACACGATGAGCCAACTTGGAGAGGAAGATGTGGAAGAGAACCTCGCTATCCGTCTCGCCGAGGACATAACGACAGAAACGCTGGTCGACCAGATCACGCACCTCACGCTGGACCTCGTCCCGTTCGAAACCGGCCAACTCGCCATTATGTGCGAAGGTCCAACGACCGTATTGGAAGGGGTGGCAATTGAGGACACGCACCGTGCCGGCCGTGGCGAGCCTGATATGAGCGAGCAGTGTGCGGGTAGCGACGACACCGCTGATTTCACGAAAGAGGCTATCCGCCCATGCCTGCTGATCGTTGCGAATGAGGTGGGGGTAGTTCTCGACATAGAAGGCCACGCCCCAACCATCGGTGTGGCGCTCGCTCTGCCGCGCCAAGGCGTTGTCTGCCTTGAGCAACGACTGGTGCACGCCGCTATAAATCGCTGATCGAAAGCCAAAGAGCCGACACATCTTCTATTCAGTATTCGGCCTGATGGGAACGAAGGCAAGCTCGGAAACCGGATAGGAGCCGACTAGGGTGAGCCTTCCCCTTCATAGGCGCGTGTCACCCGCCGTACCTTATTCGCCATCCCATCAGCCTGGGCTACTTTGCCTTCCGCGCGCAAGGCTAGCCCGAGGGCCTGCCACACCAACAGCTGCACCAAGCCCCCTTCGCCGGCCACGGACTCGACCCGCAGCCGCTGGGCAGGAATGAGCGGGGTACCCGCCACCGCCTTGGCCAGCTCCGCCAAGGCCCGCACCTTCCTCTTCACCAGCATCAACCCACGCCCCCCCTCCTGCTCCATCCGCGCAGCCAGCGCCTCCAACCCTTGGCTGCCTTCTTCCACCTCGCCTCGTACGACCAACGCCAGATAGGCGATGGCGTCGACCTGAGCGTGGGCGGTCAGAGGCCCATCGTGGGCTTGGATCTCCTCACGCAAGGCATCAACATCGCCCACGAGCGCCAGGCCCGCCATGCGCTCACGCTGCTGGAGGATCTTCGAAAGGGGGACCTTTCCCAGGGCGGGATGCGTGGCGTCCAAACGTTCGCGAGCAACCTCGCGTCCTTCATTCGCTAGGGATGTGACCAACTTCTTGCGCCCAGCAGAGCGCTTGAGGAGCAGCGCCAAGGAGACGATTAGACCGATGCCACCACCTATGATCGCTCCTTCGAGTATGCCCATAGCGACTATCCTTTCTCGTCGGCCTCGTCGGCCCAACTCTCACTGAGTGCTTCTAGCACCTTATGGGTAGCGCGAGGGAGCGCAACCTCACTCAAACCAGCCAGCCCCACCCAACGCAACGTGTCAGTCCGCTCCGCGGCCACCAGGGGTGGTGGGTCCGCGTGCAAGACCCATGGATGAAGCGTCACCTTCAGGTGGGTGTAGGCGTGGTTCACCGCTGGCAACGCATGCTGAGGGACAACACGAAGCCCATAACGCTGGCGGAGCACCTCTACCAGCGCCCCCGCCACAGGCTGCAGCCCTGCGACATCCAACGCAGGAAAATCCCATAGGCCGGCGAGCATACCGCTGTAGGGACGTTTGTAGAGCAGCAAGCGCGCCTCTCGGTCACGAACAACGCCCACCGCCAGGTGCCGATGAGGAATGGCACGCCGTGAAACCTTCACGGGATAACGTGCCACATCGCCCACCCTCTCAGCAGCGCACGCCGGCGCGAGGGGACAAACATCGCAGCGTGGCTTGCGCGGTGTGCAGACTCGCGCGCCCAACTCCATCAACGCTTGGTTGTGTATGCGCGCGCGGCCTGAGGGCAACAAACGCCCCGCGAGAGCCACCAGCGCTCGCCGCCAGGGCGCCTTCGTGGGAGGACCTTCGAGGCAGACCAGGCGCGCCAATACCCGTTGCACGTTTCCATCAAGCACCGCTTGGTCCTGATCAAAGGCAATGCTCGCCACCGCCGCGGCCGTGTATTCGCCCACCCCAGGGAGCGCACGAAAGGCCTCTGTCTCCCGTGGAACCATCCCCTGCCGGTCGCTAACGAGCACCTTGGCGGCCTGATGGAGAAACCGCGCGCGACGGTAATAGCCGAGCCCCTCCCAGCAGAGCAACACTTCACCCTCTTCAGCCTCGGCGAGGGCCGACACCGTGGGGAAGCGCTGCAGCCAGCGCTCGTAATAGGGGATAACCGTCGCCACTTGGGTTTGCTGCAACATCGCCTCCGAAACCCAGATCGCGTAGGGGTCGCGGGTGCGCCGCCAAGGCAGATCGCGCGCCTCGACCTCGTACCAAGGGTGGAGCTGGGTGATCGCCGATGTCATGGCGTCCAACGCCCCATCAGCCAGCTTCAACACGCTGAGGCCAACGCTCGCCTCACTCTGCTGGCTCAAGGGCCGACTCAAGGGGCCAGAGTGCGCAACCGGTCGATGGCGTGCACCGGCGCCCGCTCCCCTTCCATCAGATGCGCGATAGCCGAATAGACCATCCGATGGGCCTCCAACATCGGCTTACCCGCAAACGCAGAAGACTTGACGCTCAGCGTGAAATGCCCAGCTCCAGCTCCAGGTTGCGCATCAACCTCAGAACCGTCGATGGCGGCCTCGATGGCCTGGCGAATATCGTCCAAGGTTGACTGCAGCATCATTGACTCCCATCCCCACGCTGAGCACCTACCACCGCCACCTCCACTCTGCAACCGCAAGCGTACGGGCAACACGCACACACCTCTCGCGGCTTGTACCTTCCCTTCCGGCTGTGCTCAGATGACCAACCATGGACCCCTTTCGACTCCGTGAGCTAGGCACCGATGTAAAGACCGAGGTCATCGCGGGCACCACCACCTTCATGACCATGGCCTACATCCTGGTGGTCAATCCCCAGATCCTCTCCACCACGGGCATGCCCTTTGACGCGGTGCTCTTCGCGACGGCTATCTGCAGCGGTCTCGCGACGTTGATCATGGGGCTCTGGGCACGTTACCCCATCGCCCTCGCTCCCGGCATGGGCCTCAACGCCTACTTTGCCTTTGTCGTAGCGCCGCAGCTCGCCACCGTCACCGGGAGCAAAGAGGCCGGGTGGCAAGCCGCCCTGGGAGCGGTCTTCTTCTCTGGGGCTCTCTTTTTTCTGCTCTCACTCTTTCGCGTGCGCGAGGCCATCATCAATGGGGTGCCGGCAAGCCTAAAAATGGCCATCTCGGGCGGCATTGGCCTCTTCATCGCGCTCATCGGCTTTCAGAACGGCGGCTTGGTCAAAGCCCACCCTGTCACGCTGATCACCACTGGAGATCTGCACTCATCCAAGGCGTGGCTCACGCTCCTTGGCCTGCTGATCGTCGCCGCGCTGATGGCGCGCGGCTTTCGCGGTGCGGCCCTTGTGGGCATCGTCGCCATCACCGTCTTGGCGGTGGCCCTCGGGGAGGCTGCCATGCCTGGGAGCGTTGGCGCCCTGCCCTCCCCCTCCAAGACATTCTTCGCGCTCAACATCCCCGCCGCCTTCTCCGCGGGTCTGCTCAACGTGGTCTTCGCCTTCTTCTTCGTGGACCTCTTTGACACCATCGGCACGCTCATCGGCGTCGCTGAACAAGGAGGCTTCCTCGACGAAGAGGGTCGCCTGCCCCGCGCAGACCGCGCTCTCCTCGCGGACGCTGTGGGCACCTTGCTCGGCGCCCTCCTTGGCACCAGCACCGTCACCAGCTACATCGAGAGCGCCTCAGGCATCGCCGCCGGAGGCCGCAGCGGCCTCAGCTCCGTGGTCACCGCCGCCCTCTTCTTCCTCGCCATTTTCTTCGCGCCTCTTTTCCGCATCGTGCCCCCCATGGCCACCGCTCCAGTGCTCATCGTCGTGGGCGCCTTGATGGTGGCGAACGTGCGCAAGATCGCCTGGGATGACCTCTCCGAGGCCATTCCAGCTTTCTTGACCTTGGCTGGCATCGCGTTCTCCTACAGCATCGCAGACGGCATGGCGCTGGGCTTCGTCAGCTACGCTGCGGTGAAGGCGCTCGCCGGACACTGGCGACACGTGAGCGTCATGAGCTGGGTCTTGGCGCTGCTCTTCGTGCTGCGCTACGCTCTCCTCGTGCACTAAACAAGCGAGAGGCCGATGCGACATCTATCACCGCTGCTCCTGGCGCTGCTGCTCTGCGGCTGCTCCCACGACAACACGCCTCCTGCCAGTGACGCTGCCAGTGACGCTGCCACCGATGCTGCCACCGATAGTCTCCACCCTGGCGGCGATGCTGCTAGTGATACGGCCACCCATGCTGATGCCATCGCCGAGACGCGAAACGATACGCTCGGCGTCGACCTGATCATCGCTGACGCATTCATCGACCCTGGCACGCCCATCGCCGTCGACGGGCTTTTTGATGATTGGGCGGGCATCGCGACTCGTGCGGTGGACCCCGAAGGAGACGCCACCGGCGCCTTCGACCTGACGCGGGTCTATGCGGTCTCCCGCGGCACCACGGTCTTCTTGCGTTTTTCCCACGGAGCCGCCAAGAACCTCAACAGCGGCCCCGACACCGAGGGGACCCTCGCCATCGAGATGAAGGTCCAAAACGCCTCTTCACTGAAAATCGACCTGCGCGCACGAACCATCAGCCGCGACGGAAGCAGCAGTCACCCCCTGCGCTGGTCGGAAGTAAGCTACCGAGCGATGCCCACCGCCGCCGCCCGAGAGAGCGAGCTCCGCATCGATCTCGCCACCATCGGCGCCACCGTGGGGAGTGATGTCACCATTCGTTTCTCTGGCTCTGACATGCTGACCGCTCCTGTCTCTCTTCGACTGAACCTGCCAGCCCAACCAACCCAGAGACGGGACCCAAAGCGCTCATCAGAGGCCGCCTTCCGCGTCCTAACCCTCAACACCTACGAAGATGGTCTGGATGATAGCCTGCGCTTGCCAACCTTCACGCGGCTCTTCTCCTCCATCGACGCCGACATCGTCTGCCTACAGGAAGAGACCTACACAACCTCGCAAACAATCATGAGCGCCTTCCCCCCTGCAGGCGCAGGTCAGAGCTGGAACATCCTCCGCTCTGGAACCCGTGACACAGCGATCGTCAGCCGTTGGCCACTCATAGCCCTCCCTGGGGGCTCCCGTTTCGTTGGGGCAGGGATCGACCTCCCCTCGGGCGAGGCCCTCGTCGTCTACAGCTTCCACCCCAACTGCTGTGGCTACATCGGCAGCGACGAGGATACGTGGCGCATCGCCCAATCCCAGGAGCTCGCCGACGCCATCGCCAGGGTGCGCAGGGGCGCGTTGGGCGTCTCCTACACACGCTTCGCCAACGCCCCCGTGATCATCGGGGGTGACTGGAACCTCGTGGGATCTAACGAGCCCCTGTTGCGACTCACAACCAACGATGGCCCCGCGCTTACCCACTGGCTCCTACGGCACCTCGTAGGCGATGACATCTACACCTGGCGCTCCGACACCTCACGATATCCACCGGGCATGCTCGATCTGGTGCTCTTCGACGCAACACAGCTCACGCGCGACAAGGGGTTCATCTTCGATTCGAACCAGCTGGATGGCGCACGCCTCCTTGAGATGGGCCTCGAGAAGGACGACAGCGCCGTCACAGACCACCTAGCGCTGGTAACGGATTTTCGCCTGCCTTAACGGGTGACGGCTTTGAGGGCTGGTCAAACCCAGTTTGCCAAGCTAGACCTGCTCGGCGGAAATGAGAGCCGTTCAGAATCGACCGGTTCCTTGGCACTTCTCTGCCATCATCTTTCGTTTCTAGACCAGCCGATTTGACGGCGGAGACTGTAGAGAAACTTCTGTGCCGCAAGGGGTGTCCCCAAAGAAACTCTTCCCCAAAGAGGGCCTTGCCACCGAGGTCGACGCGGCGATGGTGGACACGTTCGCGGGCATCGGCCGTGCATTGCGCAGCTACTTTCGCGGTGAGGTCTTCGAGTTTTCACGCCTACCCCAAGGCCCTGCTCTCCTGGTGGGAAACCACAACGCCGGGATCACGATGTTCGAACCGCTTCTCCTGGCACTAAGCCTCTATGAAGAACGGCAAGAGCTGCTGCACTTTCTCGCCCACGACGCGATGCTCGCCATGCCTGTGCTGGGGAAGATGCTGCGTAAGGCGGGGGTGATCCGAGCTGACCATGAGCGCGCAGGTGAGGCCCTGGCGGACGGCCGCAAGGTGATGGTCTTTCCTGGAGGCAACCACGAGGCCTTTCGTCCCTTTTCCCAGCGCCACCGGGTGGACTTCAAGGGCCGCAAGGGCTTCGCCCGCTTGGCCCTACGACACAAGATCCCCATCGTGCCTGTGCTCTGCTTGGGTGGCCATGAGACCTTCTTCGTGTTGCGTCGAGGGGCGCGCCTCGCCCGTTGGACTGGGGTGAAGAAGCTGCTGCGCAGCGACTCCTTTCCACTCTTCCTTGGGTTACCGTGGGGCGTTGGCGTTGGCCCTATCTTCCACCTGCCCCTGCCCGCCAAGACCATCGTGGAGGTGGGGGAGCCCATCTCGGTGGAGGAGTATCCTCCCGGTTCCCACGACGATGAGGAACTCTGCCGCAAGCTGAGCGCGCGTGTGGAAGCCAAGGTGCAGGAGATGATGGATGCGCACGCGGCCCTGAAAAGGAGCCCTTGGCGCTGAC
>JAFCZD010000175.1 GCA_019314525.1 Deltaproteobacteria bacterium | reverse complement strand
CGAGCGGTTCAGGAGATGAATTGAGCGCTGTTGCGTCTGAAGTCACAGACCGATGTTCAAAACGGGGAAGAAATCGTGGAGTGGATGAACTTGTCCAAGGGCCTGCAGATCGAGTCCGAAAAATGATGGGAGATGCTTGGCGGGGTGCGGTTAGGTGGCCGCGCAGGGGATATCAAGCCCTTGGCGGAAGGCATAGGTACCCTCAGGGAAATTAGCCGCGCAATGCCCCCTCAGATGTTGCTCCCGAGCAAACGCATAGGACTTCCAAAAGCCTTTGAGCGCCTCAATGGCCTCTTTGCGCAGTGTGATGTCCACGCACTTGATGCGGGGATTGAGTTGATGGAAGCCTGGCTCACTGGTGGGACGATCAAAGGCGTGCTGCTTGCGCACCGCCCGACGACCCAAAAAACCTAAACCTGCGGCGGCTCGCTCCTGTCGGTGTTTGGTTTCCTCGGCGGCCACCGCCTCTGTGAGGTGGTGAGCAGCGAGTTCCACTGACATATGAGCCAAACACGGTGGCGGGGTTAGCGTCAGCATCACCTCTTCGGGGAGTTTGTCGCTGAAGAACACATGAGGTCGTTTGATAACGCGGCTCCTGCTGAAATCGCGTGGTTGGCTGCGAGGCCCCGGCCATTGGTAGCCATACATCACCAGCCCATCTTTCACTGGGTTGGCGAGGGTATAGGCATACGCCTCCACCTGAGCCCCTTCGTCGACCAACTCTACAACCTCTCGATCGGTGGACGCCCAGAACGCCCGTGAATGGTTGAGGTGAACATTCATTGCTCGCGCAATCAGGCTGTTTTTCAGCTGACGAAAGGCAGGATGGTTTCCCTTCGTATCCGTCGAAATCACATGATCGTGGTTTGACTCTGCCACAAAGCCATGAAGCTCCACCCGATACTTCTGAGCGGCCAACGCCAACACATATTCATAGATCTGCTTGCTCGTTTTCGAAGGTTTGAGGAAGAGTCGCCCCTCTGAACAGCGGCGACTCTCCATATAGGTGGTGTTCGGGCGCACAGGCATCGGTCGGGTCATGCCTGCTAGATGTTTCACAAAGCGTACCACGCAGCTCATCGCCTTAATTCAAGGGTTTGGCGACAAGAATGCAGTATGGCGTACGCTCCACGGTCCGGCTGGGCGAATGGCGGACCCATCGCCGTTTTTCCATTACCAAATGCTACTCTAAGGAAGAAAAACCTACTTGGAGACCACGTTGCGCCCGGACGCCTTGGCTCGATAAAGAGCCTGGTCGGCCTTCGCCAAGAGCTGCTCACCCGTCTGTGTCGCGTCAGTGAGCACAGCCACACCCACGCTAATGGTGCAGCGAACACCCACCCCACCATGAACATACGTACGTGACTCCACCTCACGGCGAATGCGCTCACCCATGAGCGTCGCCCGATCAAGGATCACACCAGGCAGGAAGACGCAGAACTCGTCGCCACCGAAGCGACTCGCCTCACCACGCCCCGCGACGATCTCGCCGATGAGCTCACCCACCTGCCGGATGGTATTCGCCCCCATGTGATGCCCGTGGCGGTCATTGATCGCCTTCAGACCGTCCAAGTCCATCATCAACACCGCCAGTGGGACAGTCTGGGAATGGGCCAAGAGCACCGCGTTGTGTAAGAGCGAGTCGAAGCGATGTTGAGCCAGAAGCCCCGTGAGCTCGTCCTCGCCCGCCAGCCGCTCCATGCGCCGCAGATAGGCAGCCTCAGCCGAGTCCACCAGCGTGAACTTGATCAAGGTCTGCCCAACACCAATCTGGTCGCCATCACGCAACGGCCGCTTCCGATCGATGTACATTCCATTGAGCTGTGTGCCGTTGGTAGAGCCCTCATCACAGACCACATAATGATCACCCTCAAGAGCAACAAGTGCGTGACGACGCGAGCTCCGTCCATCCCGCAGAGGGAGCCCCACCTCGTGCTCGTCACCACCCCAGCCCCGGCGACCAATCACCACCTCCGCCTGCACGCTGATGTGGTTACCCACATCAGCGTGATCGCCAGCGATAACCAGCAAGGAGCCCGTGCGCTTGATCTCACCGCTGCGCAGGTGCGCCACCTCGCTGCCCTCGATACGGATCGTCTGATCAGGCCTAACATGGGAAGGCCGAATAGATGGGAACTCCTCAAGGGGCCCTCCCTCGGGACGTTTTCGCTCCTTATCCCTGAATTCATCACTGCTCATGGATATCCAGTCTCGCATCGAGGTGCATGGCGGTCAACGCACCCCAGTCCTCGGGTTACTATTTCTGCCGAGCCGTTCTACGCTCAGGACATGAGTTCTGATGTCTGCGCTATGATCCTCGCAGCTGGTTACGGCACACGCCTCGGCGCCCTCTCGGATGAGCGCCCAAAACCCCTTCTGCCCGTCTGCGATCGGCCCCTGGTCACCTGGGCTCTTCGCCACCTCGAATCCCATGGCATCAAAGGGGTAGCGGTGAACCTGCACCACCTCGGCGAAACCATCCGTAAAGCCCTCAAGGGCACTCAAAGCCGCCAGACCCAACTCCTCTACTCCATCGAAGAGGACGAGATCCTTGGAACCGGCGGTGGCGTCAAGAAGATGGCCGCGCTATTTCCTACCGCAGAAACCTTTGTAGTTCTCAACGGCAAGGTGGTCTGTGATGTCGATTTACAGGCCGTCATCGACTTTCACCATCGGCGAGGCGCCCTCGCCACCATGGTCCTACACCCACAAGACAACGCCCGCGCCTGGGGTGCGATTGGTGTCGACGCCCACGGAGGACTCACCCGACTGGTGGACATCACCCGTGAAGGTCACGGCGACGGAGGCGAGCATATGTTCACCGGGATCCATGTGCTCTCCCGTGCCCTCATCGAGGCCATCCCGTCCGGCCCCTGCTGCATCTTGCGCAGCGCGTATCGTGCGCTCTTCGAGGAAGGCGCCGCCCTCGCCGGGTATATACACCACGGTTACTTCTATGAGCACAGCACCCCTGCGCGCTACTTGCAGGGTAACTTCAACCTCATTCAAGGCCATGTCGAACCCGCCTGGGCCCCTGGCCCCCTGCGCGGGATCCACGAAAGCGCAGAGATTGCAGAAACGGCGCGGGTAGATGAACTGGCGCTCATCGGTCCACGAGCTGTCATCAAAGCCGGCGCCCATATCGGCCCACTCACTGTTGTTGGTGCAGGAGCTCACGTTGCCACTGAGAGCCGCATCCAGCGCAGCGTGATCTGGCCTAACGCATCTGCCAAGGGAGTGTTGGATCTGGCGGTCGTTACCGAAAAAACTACTTTGAGCCTCGACGACTTGGGCGAGCCAATGGCCGCGCCACGTCAGGTTCGCCCATGAGCAAAAAGCAACGCCTCGATCAGCTTGTTGTTCAGCGCGGTCTCGCAGAGAGCCGTCAACGCGCTCAGGCGCTGATCCTCGCCGGAAAGGTGCTCGTAAACGGAGAACCTTCCACCAAGGCCGGCACACAAATACCAACAGATGCAACGCTGGAGCTGAAAGGTGGGGCCCTCAAATATGTCTCACGGGGTGGCCTCAAGCTCGAAGGTGCCCTCGACCATTTCGCCCTCGATGTGAAGGGGCTCCTCGCCCTCGACGTGGGCGCCTCCACGGGCGGCTTCACCGACTGCCTGCTGCAACGCGGCGCTGCCCACGTCATCGGCGTCGACGTCGGCTATGGGCAGCTCGCCTGGAAGCTGCGCCAAGATGCGCGCGTTACATGCCTCGAGCGTATCAACGCACGACGTCTCGATCCCATGCAGTTGCAACGTGCGCTGCCTGACCCCTCGCTTTGGCCCCCCAAATTGGCGGTGATCGACGTCTCCTTCATCTCCTTGACCCTCGTCTTGCCAGCGCTGGTCCTGGTACTCCCCGCCGCCACCCCGGTGGTAACGCTCATCAAGCCACAATTCGAGGCGGGTCGCCGAGAGGTGGGCAAGGGCGGCGTCGTTCGCGATACCGAGAGCCGACAACGTGCCATTGATCGCGTGCTGGATTGGGCGCGAGAGACGGCGTGGTCTGTGGTGGATGGGCTCGATTCATCGGTGCCTGGGCCCAAGGGCAACGTCGAGTATCTGGCCTTGTTGCGCACACCAACTGCTCCAAGAGCATAATATCACAAACCCCTTTACTCCCCCCTTCAACCATCCTAGAGAGCCCTCATGCGTATATTCGTCACCGGAGCTGCAGGGTTCATCGGATCTTCTGTCACTGAGGCGTTGCTCACCCGCGGCGACGAGGTCTTGGGCCTGGATAATTTCGATCCGCTGCTCTACGAACGCCGCCACAAGGAGCTCAACCTGCGCGCCATCGGCCAGCACCCCCGCTTTTCCTTCGAGGAAGGAAACATCGCCGACCGTGCCACCGTACGCCGCTTGCTCCAAGGGGCGGATGGCGTGATTCACCTCGCGGCGCTGGCAGGAGTACGGCCCTCCCTACGTGAACCCGAACGCTACATGCGTGTGAACGTGGAGGGCACAGTGGATGTGCTCGAGTGTTGCCGTGAAGCCGGCGTGAATCGCGTGGTGGTGGCCTCTTCTTCATCCGTTTATGGTGCACGCTCCAAGGTCCCCTTCCACGAGGATGACCCCTGCGATCGCCCAGCCTCACCTTATGCAGCAAGCAAAAAAGCCACCGAGTTGATCTGTGCCAACTACAATGAACTCTATGGGCTAGGCACCACCTGTTTGCGCTACTTCACCGTCTATGGACCACGACAGCGCCCAGAGATGGCGATCCACAAATTCGTGCGCATGGCCCTCGCCGGCGTGGCTGTGCCCATGTTTGGTGATGGTGATTCTGGGCGCGACTACACGTTCATCGACGATGTAGTGGCTGGAACCTTGGCCGCTCTCGACGGTCAAGATCAGCATTATCACGTCTACAATATTGGGGGCTCGCAGCCCGTGCTCCTGCATGAACTCATCACCTCCATAGGGCAGGCACTTGGCCGTGACGTCACCATTGAGAAGCGCCCATGGCAAGCGGGTGATGTGCCAGTCACCTCTGCCGACATCTCCCGCGCCCAGGCTGAGCTTGGCTACAACCCCCAGGTACCCTTGACCGAGGGGTTGGGAAGATTCATCGCCTGGTATCGTGCGACGCTCGCTTAACCACGGCAAAATAGCTAGACATGGTCGGCGGAAATGATGAACCGATCAGAATCCGCCCCAGAATCTGTGAGGGCGGGTTTCTGACCGGTTTCTTGCCATTTCACTGCCGTCATTCTTTGTTTCTTTTGGTTCACGACTTACGCCGCGAACGTCTAGCCAGAAACTGGCGTTCCAGCTCACGCAATTCTCACCTATTATTACCCCTCCAGATCCATCGCCCTGGGCTCTTTGAGCCAGCTTCTTAAGCACATATAATTACAAGACAAACAAGAGTCCCTCCAAGAGGTCATGGGAGCGCCACGCCTTGGCCAGAAATATGCTTGCTGGCTGCTACAATGAGTCCGTTCCCAAAGAGCAAAATTCAAACGCCAGGTGCGAGGGAGGTGCGCCATGGAAAGTGTCGAAGAGCGTCGAATCAAGGAGAGGGTCGAAACCCCAGGGGGGGAAGCGATCTGCCACTTTCGTGGCTTCGGTGAACATTACATCATGGATGACATCTCGCTCCGAGGAGCGCGAATGCGTTGGGGTCCCCTGATCCCCGTCGGCTCAGAAGTGAAGGTGGTGATCTTTGCTGGAGCCCTGGGCATGGTTACGGTGGGGGGTAGAGTAGTCCGCCATGGCAAAGATGGAATATCCCTTGGCATTTCCTTTCAAGATCTCGATACCCTGGCTGAGCATACCCTCGAAGATATCGTGATCGAGGCTCAGCTCGAGAGCTATTCTCCGGCCGATTTTCTCGAGAATTGCCCGCCCTGAGTTGGCAGCCAGAAGGGCCCTGGTCTCAGCCGACCATCAGCTGCCAGCGTCTACAGCCCCCCCAAGAGTGTTACACTTAGAGGGTCCAGCGTCATCCTGCAGGAAACAATACCCACAGCGACCAAGGATAGATGGAGGCGCATCAGGACCACAGGTGACGTACTCTGCTGGATAACACCCATCACAGAAGTAGCGACAATCCTGTGTAATGGGGTTGCAAGCGGCAGCAGGCGCCTGGCCCGCGCAATTGCACCCTGGACAAAAATACAGATCTGGACAACTCGAACCAAAGGGCGGCGCCTCGCAAAGGGCAAAAGGGGGACGTTTGCACACCGTCTGATCGATCTTTGGCCCTGCATCGGCCAACGGGGGCCCGTCCTCCTTGCAAGACACGACGAGCAGAACCGACATCATCGCAAGAACAAGCGCAACCCGCATCACCCTGCCCTCATCGCGACCAAGGCCACCGTGATATTATCAGTACCACCGTTGGCGTTGGCCAGATCCACCAACTCTTGACATGCATGGTCGAGGTCATTGTGGCTCTTGAGCACCAGAGCGAGCATCTCCTCATCAGAGATCATCCCTGAGAGACCATCAGAGCAAAAGAGGTAGGTATCCCCTACCTGCGGCTGCCGACGCTGGATATCCACTGCCACCGAATCTTTCATTCCCAAAGCGCGCACGATCACGTTCTTATGAGGGAAGCGGTCGGCGTCCTCCACAGTTAGACGCTTCATCTTAATGTAATCATTAAGTAATGAATGGTCTTCCGAAAGTTGGCGGATCTTGTTGTCACGGATGCGATAGATGCGACTGTCACCCACGTTCGCGAGCACGACCTCCTCATCACAGAAGAAGCCCGCAACCATCGTTGTACCCATCCCTTGACGCGAACTCTCCCGTTGGGCCGTCTCAAAGATCTTCAGATTCGCCAACTTGATCCCCGTCACCAAACGATTTTCGTGTCGGAGATTGTCTGCATCGAAAGCGAAGGGCCAGGTCACATCTTCTTCGACTCCCGTCGCACGGAAGAACTCATCGACCGTCTCAACGGCGAGCCGACTCGCCACATCACCAGCGGCGTGTCCTCCCATCCCATCAGCGACCATCACGAGCCGATCCTCCTCGGGAATGAAGAGGAAATCCTCGTTGTGGGCGCGCTTCATCCCCGTGTCGGTCAATCCGGCCACACATAGGGTCATTCCATCAAGTGGAAATAACGTGCTCATGCTCAGCTTTTCCGTGGTTTTTTATAGGATATCATCACCGCTCAATGAAGGCCACTCGGTCTCCCACGGAGCTTCGGCTGTGAACCGCCTGTCCAGCAGAAACCTCCAGAGTCGCTAGCGCCCCACCGTGGTGCGCAGAGAAACGAAAGGGGCGTAGGTGATGCTCGAGCCCCACGACCCGCCCGTCCTCGGCGAGAAAGAACAGATCAATATCGAAGCGCATGAAGAGGGTGTGCACACTACGGCATGGGCGTAACAAGAGCCCCTCCCCTGTCTTCAGAGAGTCACGCCCCATGAGCCCCCGCAAGCGCCGCCAGGGATTGAAGGCCAGCTCCACCGACTCCACCAAATCGGTCCCCTGGGTCAAATTTACTGCCCGCAGCGCCAAGCCATGATGCAGTTGTCGTAATGGGTGAACCAGAGCGTTTGACATGAGATAACACTCTATCCACAATGACCCACAGTCCCAAGGCGAAAGCGACGATGACACATGCTGTGGGAGGGGTGGTTGGAGGCTAATCGTATCTTGGTGGGCGTGGCGCTCGTCGCTGTGACAGTAGCCACCACCCTCTACCTCTGGCGACGCTTCCGCCGCAAGTGACGAGCACATTGGCAATGAGCATAATTTCAATAGACCCGCAGTATTTCGAGTCGCGACCGCGTAATGGGAGCATTTGTTGAAATGGACTCGCAGGTCCCAGCTGACATCGAGGGAAATCTGGGTGGATATCCTTTACCTCGCCTGCTCTATCTGCTGCTCAAGCGAGTCTTCCTGGGCCGCCTTGAGTTGCGCACCGAAGCAAAAACGATCTCTATCTACTTTCGTGGTGGGTTGCCGACCTTCACCGACGCCTACATGCCCGAAGCCGTGCTCAGTCAGGTGTTGCTTGAACGAGGCCTGCTCAACCAAAAACAACTGAACAAATCACTGGCGCTCTTGGCTCAAGGCAAGCTCCTACACGGAAAAATTCTCCGTACTTTGGGGGTGATTGATCAGAGCCAGCTCGCAGATGCTCTTTGTCTCCAGCTGCGACGGAAGCTCTACAACCTCTTCACACTCCCCACGGAGACCTCCTTCGCCCTCTACAGCGGCGAGCACTCCCATGGACGGGTTGATGAAGCTGCGCTCGTCCGGGCGGATTCTCTCTTCGTGATCTACAATGGAATTCGCAACAGCTACACCTTGCCACGGTTAGAGCAAGAACTCTCCCAACTCGGTGAGCGCAAAGCAGCCTTGCACCCTCAATTCGATCGTATCAAGAAGCGCTTTGATTTTCGTGACGACGAAGAGCAGGTCTTGGCGCTCCTCGAGCGTGACGCTTGTTCAGTTCAGCATCTGCTCACGGCGAGCAACCTTTCGCCAACCCACACCCATATGCTGCTCTACACGTTGTGGGTTTGCGAAGTGCTGCTCCCCGAAGGTCCAGCGGCGACCCATCAACCCAAACCCGAACCTACATCGCTGAAAACGAATGCGCGACGCTCCCCAGAGACGGTGGAGGGGCTGCCAAGCGTGGCCCGCCTGGCTCAAAGCTTTGGCGACAAAAAGAGCGACTTCGATCTCCCCCCGCCCCGCAACAGCGATAACCAGATCTCCCCCCCCGAAGCGAAAAGGGAGGCTATCCTTCTTCCACCCACCAGCAGTGAAGATGTAGTCCTTACCCCACCCCATGTCACTGGGGACTACCCTGCCATCGAGCTACCACCTCCCTCTCCAAAAGTTTCCCCCTCCACGAACAACGTGGCCCCAGTGCTCGTCATGTCGCCATCTGGAGACGATCTAGCCCCCGTGCTCGTCATGTCGCCAGATGGAGACAACCCGCCCCCCGTGCTCGTCATGTCACCCTCTGAGGACGACTTGGCGCATGTGCTCGTCACGCCACTTACGGACGACATGGCCCCTGTGCTCGTCACGCCTCCAGTGGACGACACAGTCCCCAGCCTCGCCGCCATGCCCCTTGGGGATGATACAGCCCCCATACTTGCCCCCATGCCAGGCAACGAGAGGCTCCCTGGAGCCCGTGCCAAGAAGGTCACTCCCACTCCCACCCCTGTTGCGAGATCATCAGCGCGGCAAAAGATGGGCAAGCTAGCGCGCGCGGCAGAGCAGGAAGCAGCCCCGGAAGAGCACCGGAAGCTCATCTTGAAGACCTGGGAAGAGATGCAGGGGCAAACCCTCTTTCAGCTGCTCTCAGTCAGCCCTGATGCCACAGCTGATGAGATCAAAGAGGCCTATTTCAAACGCGCCAAGCGCTTTCACCCGGACCGAGTGACAGGTTTGGGCGTGTCCGACGTCGCCGCCAAGGCCGCTCAGATTTTCCAACGCCTCAACGACGCCAACATGACCCTCAGCGACGCTCGGAAACGTGAGGCCTATATCCAAGAACTCGAAACAGGTGTCAGCTCGGAGCAGCAGGAGTCCGAAGTACGACAAGCCATGGAGGCAGAGTTCGCCTTCCAGAAGGGCATGGTCTTCTTCCGGAAGAGAGCTTTCCACGAGGCAACGAAGGAGTTTCAAGCTGCCTACGAATTCAGCCCTGAGGAGGGTGAACACGAGGGCTGGTTCGCTTGGGCGTTGTTCTGCGATCCAAAGACCCGGCGTGAGGAAGAGCTTCCACGCATCCGCCAACACCTCCAACACGCCGTGCGCATCGCGGCCAAGAGCGCTGACTGTCAATATTTCCTGGGAGAAGTCCACCTCTTTGCGGGCGACGAGAACCGCGCCTTGGGCGCCTTCAAGCTGGCCCTTGAAGTCAAGCCCAACCTCGATTCACAGCGACAAATTAGGCTCATTCATATGAGACGTGAAAAAGCCTCAAAGGAGAAGAAGCGCTCGCCGTAAGTCGCGAACCAAAAGAAACGAGAGATGACGGCAGAGAAATGCCAAGGAACCGGTCAGAAACCCGCCCTCACAGCTTCTGGGGTGGGTTCGGAACGGTTCATCATTTCCGCCGAGCAGGCCTGGGATGATCACCACAAACTTCAAAATCGACTCCCCTGAGGGCATCTCCTTTTCCTACGAGCTCGCGAGCCTCACCGACCGCGGTGTCGCTTATTTGATCGACCTCGCCATCCGCGCCACGGTGATGGTGGCCTTTGGGATCGTGATGTTGGTGGCCCTCGGCCCTGTTATCTTCGCAGGCGTTGGCATGTGGCTCATCGTCTATTTCATTGTTGAGTGGGGCTACTACGTGCTCTTTGAGTTGCTGTGGAATGGGCAGTCACCAGGAAAGCGCCTCTTCAACCTACGAGTGGTCAAGCTCCATGGCACACCCGTCGGTTTTTTTGACAGCCTGCTGCGCAACCTGCTGCGCGCCGCAGACGCGTTGCCCCCCCTCTTCATCGTTGGCAGCTACGCCTTCGGCGCCATGACCTTGCTCGTCTCGAAGCGCTTTCAGCGCCTCGGCGATCTCGCCGCGGGCACCATCGTGGTGCTCGAACACAAAAACCACTACGCAGGCACCATGAGCCTTCCGCAGCTACAGAAGCTCGACCATGGGGCCTTGGGACCCGAGGCTGCGCTGCGCGGCGCGCGCCTCTCGACACGAGAGAAACAGCTCTTGGCGGAGTTTGCCGCCCGCAGCTATCGTCTTCACCCCCAACGAGCCGAAGAGCTCGCCTCGATCATCGCTGCACCTTTTGCCAAGCGCATGGGTCGTCCCCTCGAGGGCAGCGCGACTGAGTTTTTGTTACGTCTACACGCGGCGGCAGGTGAACGGGAGAGTTCCTCATGAACGCCCACGAGATGTTACGTCAACGTCGCGGTGATTGGGACGCCCTCGAGGATTTGCTCAGACGTTTCTCCAGCAACCATAAGCGGGCCCACGCCACGCCCGAGGAGCTCTCTCACTTTGCTTCGCTCTTTCGCAGCGTGTGCGCCGACCTGGACCGAGCCCGAGCCCAAGGGCTCTCCGACGATCTGGTGGATTATCTCAACTCGTTGGCTGCTCGCGCCCACAATATATTCTATGTCGCCCCCCCTACACAGCATGGAAGCATCATACGCTTCTTCAAGCTGACCTTGCCGCTGACCATTCGGCGTAATGCTGTGTATGTGGCTGCGGGGATTTTTCTCTTCTACGCGCCGATGCTAGCGACCATCGGCCTGGCGGCCAGCAACGAGGACACGCTCTATCAGCTGATCCCCAAGAAGATGCTCGAGAACTACGAGAAGATGTACGAGCGAGGACATAAGCAGGGACGGGGTGAAACCCAGGACATGGCGATGACCGGCTTCTACGTGAAGAACAACGTAGGCATCGCCTTCACCTGCTTCGCCACGGGGATCTTCTTTGGGGTGGGGAGCCTCTTCTTCCTGGTCTTCAATGGGATCATGATCGGGGCCGTGGTGGGCTTCCTCTCGAACTCTCCAGTGGCGATGAACCTGCTCTCGTTCATCGCTGGACATGGCCCTTTTGAACTCACCGCCATCGGGCTCTCGGGTGGAGCAGGCCTACGCCTTGGTTTCGGTGCCTTGATCACCGCCAACCGCCTACGGGGTGAGTCCCTACGCCTCGCCGCCCTCGACGCCGTGCAATTGGTGGCCGGCGCGGCGGCGCTCCTCCTCGCCGCCGCGCTCATCGAGGGATTCTTCTCGCCCTCAGCGCTGCCCATGGCCGTCAAGTTCGGCTTTGGTGGCGTGT
Organism: Deltaproteobacteria bacterium; assembly: GCA_019314525.1. Taxonomy (GTDB): domain Bacteria; phylum Myxococcota_A; class Polyangia; genus JAFCZD01. The sequence continues at coordinate 5,884 of JAFCZD010000175.1, read as the reverse complement.
GCACGCTCTTTCTGTTCTTCTACCTGGCCTATTGGCCTTGGCGGCAGGGGCGCGCCAGGCTCGAAACCGAGGGGGCCATTTGAAGCTCGATGCCCTACAGGTAGAGATCCGGCAACGTAGCGTCGGGCAGACGGTGGCCGTGGCAGGACGAATGCTACAGCACCGACCCCTACCTTTGCTCTTGGCCTGGCTTGCCTATTCACTGCCCCTCGTCGCCCTCGCCCTAGGCATGACCCTCACCCTCGAGATCAACGTTTGGTGGAGTTGGGTGCTGCTCTTGCTCGTGGCACCGCTCTTTTCGCTCCCCCTCGTCGCCACCTGTGGGCACCTCGTCTTCAGCCCCACCGTCGACCTCAACGCGATCTTTCGCAACACGCTGCGCCGCACCCTGCCCTTCTTGCTCTTGCTCACCCTCTTGCGGGTGATGGTCATCCTCGGCTTCTTGGCGCTGATCGTGCCTGGGCTCTACCTTTGGCGCGGATCGTGGTTCCTAGGCCCCATCGTCGCCTTGGAGGGCACCTCCCTGGGCTCCTCCCTGCGCCGCGCGCGACACTTCGCCGCTGGCTTTCAAGGGCTCGCTACCTTGCACGCCTTCAATGGCGCTACGCTGCTGATCTATCTCACCACAGCCCTCGCAGCCGTGGGGCATTTCATGGTCGGCATCCTTGGCCTCAACATGGCCGTCATCGGCGACTTGACCCGCCATGACCTCTATGAGCACCTCCTGGCGATGATCGCCTTCGCCCTCAGCGCACCCTTCGTCACCACCATCTGGTTCTTCGTCTACCTCGAAGTACGAACACGCAAAGAGGGCTGGGATCTCGAGATCGCCTTCCGCGACAAGGCGCGGCAGCTGGAGAGTCGTCGTGGGTGATCGCTCTTTCAACGCAAAACGCTGGTTGCCACGCCTCGCGCTGATGGCCCTTGTCATGCTGCTCACCTTTGATCTTCCCAGCCCCCAGGCCAACGCCGCAAACACAACCCAGTCAGCAAACGACCCGTCAGCAAAGGAGCAGGCGGAGTCAGTGGGCCCAGGTGAGGCAAAACCGGCGGAGGTGAGCCCCCAGGGTGACGTCAAAGACACCCACGAGCGCCTGGCTCGTATTTATGCGCGGTTGGGCATCGAACGTGACAAGGCCAAGGCACCGGAGCAACGGGGCTGCAGCTCGAATCGCCAACAAGATACGTCCAAGGAGAAGAAGCCAGCAGGTTGTGGTGCCCCCGAGAAGACCGGCGACCAGCTCAACGCGCCCTCGCCGCCGATGCTTCCGCCTGCCCTCGGCTACGTGCTCATTGGGGTGGTCTTCGCGGCCATGCTCTTGCCTCTGCTCCTCGCGCTACGCGGCCGTCGTGACCCCATCCAGACCGCCGCCCCGGATGATCACAAAGAGGATAGGGTTGAAGCAACCCCAGCTATGGAGAGTTGGGATGTCAGCTTCGCCCAATGCCGTCGACTCCTGGCAGCGGGCCATTTAGCAGACGCTTTGGCTGGGCTCCACCGGCTGATGCTGCTCTCGCTGGAACACTCTGACGCCTTGGTGCTCGATGCCACGAGCACCAACTGGGATTACGTCCGCCAATTGGTGGGGCGCCCCGAGGATCGCTCTCTCCTCTCGAAGATCACCATCGCCGCCGAGAGCGCCGTCCTTGGCAAACACCCCGTGGATGCGGCGCGCTACGAAGAGCTAGAGCAGCTCCTACAAGAGCGTGAGGGGGGCAGCTAGATGCGTATCACCCCGCTCGGGCCAAGTCGGCTCACTTTGCTGCTTGTGCTCGCTGTGGCGCTGTTGGCGAAACCTGCGCACGGCGAGCCCTCGAGCTACAGCCGCGATAGCGATGGGGCCAAGGTGCTCTACCTTTTCCTCGCCGATCTTGGCCATCAGGTGCAGCGTGACGCGTCCCTCGAGGCCCTCAAGGCCAGCGCCGCTCACCCTGCCGCAGACGTGCTCGTGATCTTGGGCACAGCGAAGGCTGGTGTCCTCGCAAAGGCTCTTCGATGGGCACGTGATGAGGGCAAGCTGCTACTTTACGCAGCACCCTTGACAGATACGGTGAGTGGTAGCCGCTGTAAGGGCGTCTCCCTGGGGCCCTTACACGTCAAACGCCATTATAAATACAACACCAAGAAGACGACCCACGCGCCGTCCTTGGGCGATTTGAAGGTACGCCCTAGCGCCTGCGTGGCGACGCCACCGAAGGGGGCCACCACGCTAGCCGAAGGTGCTCATGGCGCCATCGTCTTCGCCCAGGCCTTGGGCAAGGGCAAGCTGCTCTTTTTTGCCCACGACGACCTGCTGTGCAACCTTCATTTGGACAAAGACGACGTCGCGGTGCTGTTGCGGCGCTGGCTACACAAAGAGGCTCCGGCTGGATCGAGGGTTGTTTTTTATGAGCCACAAGAGGCGGGCAAGCTCTGGAAGATACTCCAGCGCGCCAATCTGCTGCCGCTGCTCGTACATTCGCTGCTCTTTCTACTTCTGATCTACTGGCGCGTGACCCCACGCTTCGGCGACCCGACCCCCGCGCGGCCCCCAGGGCGCCGCGCCTTCGCCGAGCATGCGCGGGCCCTTGGTGGGCTCTACCAGCGAGCTGGCGCCTCAGGCTACACGCTCCATCAGCTCTACGAGCGCTTCCTCGAGAAGATGCGTATCAGAGAACCCGGAACCAAGGCGTCTGGAGCCAAGGCCTGCGCCGCAGAACGTGAGCAGTTCGCCGCCAGGCTGGCGACCCGCGCAGGGAGACCTGTGGAGAAGGTGCGCTCCTTGTTACTGGAGGTCGAGCGCGCCGCGATGATGCGGGGAGCAAAGAATGCCCACGCAGTGGCCGAAGACTATAGGCTCGGCCGAACGTTGGCCCAGCTCGTGGATGAGGCCGAAGGACGACGAAACCAAGAGCGCTCTTCAAAATGAGCGCGAGGAGAGATTAGAACGTGGAGATCGAACGCTTTGCAGAGACCGTCGAGACCATCCGGCGTGAGGTGGCGAAAGTCCTCGTAGGCCAAGAAGAGATCGTCGAAGGCGTGCTGGTCGCCCTGCTAGCACGAGGACACGTGCTGCTGGAGGGTGTCCCAGGCCTGGGCAAGACGCTGCTCGTACGGGCGCTAGCGCGCGTACTCTCTATTGAGTTCAAACGAATCCAGTTCACGCCTGACCTTATGCCTTCAGACGTCACAGGGAATAAGATCTACGACGCCAAAGAGAGCCAGCTTGTCTTCCGCGCAGGTCCCGTCTTCACCCAACTCTTGCTGGCGGACGAGATCAACCGCGCTCCCGCCAAGACCCAGAGTGCCCTCCTCGAGGCGATGCAAGAGGCTCAGGTGACCATCGACGCGCAGAATTATGCGCTCCCACAACCCTTCATCACCATGGCGACGCAGAACCCGGTGGAGTCTCAGGGGACCTACCCGCTCCCTGAAGCGCAACTTGATCGCTTCATGTTCAAGCTCAATATGAGCTACCCGGCCAAGAGCGAAGAGAATCGCATCTTGAGCAACTATGTTGGCGGTTTCAAAGCTGAAGATCTCAACACGACGGGAGTGCAGCCTGTGTGCGACACCGCGACGCTCTTGGCCTTGCAGCAGGCAGCCACAGAGGTCCATGTGGATGAGCGCGTGGTGGACTACATCACATCCATCGTCGGCCAGACGCGAAGCTGGGGCTCGCTCTTCATGGGTGCCAGCCCGCGTGCGAGCGTCGCGCTGCTCCTCGCCAGCCGCGTAGCGGCAGCCATGGTGGGGCGCGCGTATGTGAACCCAGACGACGTGCGTCGACTCGCTCCTTGGACGCTGCGCCATCGTGTCATCCTCAACCCCGACGCCGAGATCGAAGGCATCACCGCTGATGAGGTGGTGCAGCAGATTATCTCAGCCGTCGAGGTCCCGGAGTTGCGGTGATCCCCACCCCTCGCATGCTCTTGCTGCTGCTGGGACCCATCGCCGTGGGTGCCCTCGCCGTCGTATGGCCAGCACACACGCTCTGGATCATCATCGCTGATGGTGCCTTCGTCACACTAGCGCTGATGGACGCATTGACTTTTCCCCGCAAGAGCAAACTACGCATCGAACGTAAGGGGCACCACAACCTCTCGGTAGGCGCGAACAACCGCTTCACCCTGGTGGTACACAATGGCGGGCGGCGCCCGCTGCAAGTCGAGCTCACCGAGTCCTTCCCCTCCTCCATGGCTATAGAGGGGATCCCCGCCCGCGGGTGGATACCTGGCCACGGCCGACGACGCTTCCCCTATACTGTCACGCCCTCGCGCCGCGGAGCCTACGACCTCAAGCGCACCTACATGCGGGTCACCAGCCTGCTCGGGCTGTGGAAACGCCAAATCAAGCGCCAAATCGACCACCCCATCAAGGTGCTGCCCGACGTCAAGATCCTCGGCACCTACGCGCTCCTCGCGCGCCGCAACCGGATCGACCTCATGGGCTTCCGCCAGACCCGAGGGCGTGGATCCGACGTGGAGTTCGATCGTCTGCGCGAATATCAACGTGACGACGATTATCGTCGTATCGATCCCTTCGCGTCAGCCCGTTACCGTAAGTTGATCACGCGTGAGTATCACGTCAGCCGCAACCAGAACATCTTCTTCATGGTGGACTGTGGTCGCTCCATGGCGGGCGAATCTTCCGGCCTCTCAAGCCTCGATCACGGCCTCAACGCCACCTTGATGCTGAGCCACGTCGCCTTGGAGCAGGGCGACAATGTGGGGTTGATGGCGTTTGACGACCAGGTACGCAGTATCCTTCCCCTCTCCTCGGGCTTACGCTCCAAGACCGCCGTGCTCTATTCTCTTTACGATCTGAGCGTCAGCGAGGCGGAGTCTGACTATGAGCAGGCCTTCATCACCCTCCAACGCAGGGTGCGTCAGCGCAGCCTCGTCGTGCTCATCACCAACGTCATGGATCGCGCCAGCTTCGAACTCTTGCGCCCCCACCTGATGGTGCTCATGCGACGTCACCTCCCGCTGGTGATGCTCTTGCGCGATGAAGACCTCTTCGCTCTCGCCGAAAAGACGCCCAACTCGCCAGCCGAGTTCTATCAGGTAGGCGCCGCGGCTGAGCTCGCGACCTGGCGCGAGAGCTTGGCAGCCCAGCTCCAACGCATGGGGGCCTTGGTGGTAGATATCCGGCCCGATCAGGCCACTCCTGAGCTGATCAACACATACCTGCGGGTCAAGGCTCACCAACTCCTCTGACCCACGGCCCACTCGATGGGCGTTTTTCACCGCAACAGCGGGGACTTGTCACGTTCTCCGCTCCGTGCTAGGTGATCCGCTGATTAACGACACACGTCGTCCGGGCCTCACCGGGCGTGCTCTTGTGAGTTCATGGTGGGGCGCAAGCCGGGTGGCGGAGGATGGTGCGTAAGCACCTGTAACGCCAGGAGATTAAGATGACTGACACGCCTGAGCAAGGCACGGAAGCCCCCGTTCAAACCCCTGCTGTTGAAACTGTTGAGACCCCCGTTGAGGCTCCAGCCAAGACCCAAGCGGCTGCTGCTGGAGATCTTCCAGTGATGAGCATGCGCGCGATGATCGAGGCTGGCGTTCATTTTGGACACCAGACCAAGCGCTGGAACCCGAAAATGCGTGCCTATATCTATGGTGCCCGCAACGGAATCCACATCATCGACCTACAGCGCACCCTGCCGCTCTTCATCAAGGCCTACAACCAAGTGCTCAAGGCTGCCTCCCAAGGGAAGGCTGTGCTCTTTGTTGGCACCAAGAAGCAGGCCCAAGATGTCATCCGAGAAGAGGCGACCCGCGCCAATATGTACTTTGTCACCAACCGTTGGCTGGGTGGCACGCTGACCAACTACCAGACAGTTCGTAAGAGTGTTGAGACCCTGCGCAATATTGGCACCACCCTCGAAGGCCCACA
>JAFCZD010000174.1 GCA_019314525.1 Deltaproteobacteria bacterium | reverse complement strand
GGCTCAGAGACTTCCCTAGCCGTGGACAGCGCGGGAAAGATACACATCAGCTACTTCGACGAAACAAACGAAGACCTGAAATTCGCCACAAACGCTCTGGGAAGCTGGACCTATCAGACCGTCGACGCCACACGAGTGGCGGGCCGAGAAACCTCGTTGGCCGTGAACAGCGCAGGCAAGGTGCACATCAGCTATTACGACCAAACCAATGGCGACCTCAAAGTCGCCAGCAACGCATCAGGCAGCTGGCGCAAAGAGACCGTCGACTCAGGGGGCGTGGTGGGTTTCTTCACGTCCTTGGCCGTGGACAGCGCGGACAAGGTGCACATCAGCTACTACGACTGGTCGAACAAAGACCTGAAATATGCCACGAACGCTTCGGGAAGCTGGAGTGCTCAAACCGTCGACTCAGAGGGAGACGTTGGCGAGTACACCTCGCTGGCGGTGAACAGCGCAGGCAAGGTCACCATCAGCTACTACGACGACACCCATGGTGACCTAAAACTCGCCACCAACGCTGGCGGTACGTGGAACATCGTGACCCTCGACTCGGAGGGCGATGTCGGGATCTTTTCAGCTTTGGCCGTAGACAGCGCAGGCAAGGTCCACGTCAGCTATTACGACAATACGAACCAAGACCTGAAATATGTGGGGCACTGTCCATGAGCTTGCTTTCGCACTGCTTCACGGAGCGGCGAGCTCTTCGGTGGTGATAAGGTAGCCCATGTGACCGTCAGGCAAGGTCGGGGGGGCCGTCGTCGCCTCGTTATCTGTGGAGCCTATGCCCTCGAACTCCAAGGTATGGGCACCCGGTGAGGGAAGTGAACGACGAAGGCCTCCTAACTTCCACGCTTAGTCCGGCGTACACCGTCCCCCACCCATTATTGGGCAGTCTTCGTCGCGAGCGCAACTGATTTCGTACCAGGGGTGGCAGAGATGGGCCCCACTTCCGCTTGAGGGACAACCCCAGTGCTCTGGGCAATCGGCCGAGCTGCCGCAGGACGAGGCGGGCAAGCACTCCCCGCTGGCGCACAACATGCCATTGCCACAGTTGGTGCCTGCGTCACAACTGTACCCCCAACGCTGCCTGCAAAGTGATCCGGTGATGGAGGTATCGCACTGAATGAAACTTCCGGTGACACAGGCATTGCCGTAAGAGCACTCGAGGTTGGTTCTGCAGCTCCAGTCTTCACAGTAGCCGCTCGACGCGCAGTAGTTGCCGCCGCGGCAATCGGCGCCACCCCAACATATTCCTGAGTGGATGTCTGCCAAACAGCGGTAGTTGAGGCAGGATTTACAGCTGGAGCAGGGACACGTCCACGATTCGTTTGTGAAGCGCGTGCAGGTATAGGTATAGGGATCGCAGCGATCTGCAATGCCACAATCCCAATCACTTTTGCAGGGAATGTCGTTGAGATAGACACACACCTCGTATCCGTCTCGCGTCGCGCAATCGGCGCTCAAAGCGTCGGGGTCAACGCCCACGCCTTGGCAATCGGACATCTCGCTGCACTGCCACAGCTGGCAGGTGGGAGCGACCACGCCAGAGCAGTGTCGCCCCACTCCGCAGTCGATGTTTTCTTCGCACAGACTGCCAATGGGAATGAATACACAGCTGCCCGCTCTGCAGCCTTCACCCAGGTCGCAGTCGTAGTCGCTGGCGCATTCGCCCGTGATGCAGGTCTTTGTGCGCGTTGTGCAGTGGTTTCCAACGCCGCAGTCCGCCGAACTCCCGCAGCGATCGGGCTGGGACACACAGCTGCCATCACTGCAAAGCTCTCCCAGGGGGCACGCTTCGTCGGAGGATTGAGGGACGCACTGGCCGCTCATGCAGTCGACCGCTCCGCTGTAAATAGTGCGAGTGTAGCTGTCGGCGCAGTCCGTCGAGGGACTGACCGCTTCGCAGTCGCCACAGCTCTCACCGCAGTGGGGTTCGGGGCCGCACACGCGACTGCCGCAGTTGGCGACACAGGGCCCGCTGTCGCTGTCCGCGCTGCCCGCATCGCTTGGATTGCTGCCACAAGGATTGCTTTGCACCTGGGAGAGCAAGGCCTGGGCGGCGGTCGCGCCGAAGTAACCGTAGTTCTCAATCTCAGCACAGCTGATTCCATCGGCCCGGCTGTCGTCGTCACTGCAGCCCGAGCAGCTGTCGCCGATCATGCAAGCGTTGGCGTCGTTGATGGCATCTTCGCAGATGCGCGAATCAAACAGGGCGTCGCAGGTCTCGCAGCTCATAGTCTCAAAAAACTGCAGCGCACAGCTCGCTTCGTCAGCGTTGAAGGCAATGCCATCGATCTCACAACCTGTGTTGCTCGCAGTGTCCTGTGGGGGACGGGTCGCATCGACGGCATTTGAGTCCAGCACAGCTCCGTCTGCAAAGCCAAGGTCTGGTGCTCGGACGACGTCGCCAGGGCTGCTGTCCCCACCTCTGTCAGACGCGGTCATTGCATCGCCGCCACCTCTGTCAGACGCGCCGCCTGTGTCGGACACGGCGGCTGTGTCAGTGCGGACCACAGCTTCGTTCCCCTCTGAACAGGCCCCGATAGTACCTGCTGCAACAATGGCCAGAACAACCTGCCTTGAGAGATTTCTATACATATTCAATCTTGACCACACAGACCTTTGTTTGTGAGTCGTCATGTAACACTCCTTTGGGCACGTTGGACAAACTCGGGCAGCCGCGAGAAGACCTGGGTGTTTCGCATGGGACGACATATACCAAGGGCTAAGAGTCCTCGGTGGCGCGCTTGCCAGCGAATAGCCCGGCTATACTCAGGACGCCAAAGATCGCGGTGATCACCGCCATGATGCTGAAAGCCACCCCTGCCTGGCCTGTGAAGTCGTCAACGAGGGCAAGGTCGAACAATCCAAAAGCGCGATTGAGAGCGACCAAACCGAGCCAGGCGCCTGCGGGGATCCAAAAGAGCGTGCCGCGAATGCCACCCCACTCCATCGCGGTGGAGATAAACGAGCCTACGAGGCACGCGGCACCCAACGCATTCACCTCGGACAAAAAGAGCCCAAAGAGATAATACGAGCCCGTCGCGAGGAGCAACGGGATGATGACGGCATAGGTGAATATGATCATTTCGTCCTCCGGAATTTTCGGCTGGCTTCGATCACTACGAGGGTCGAGGAGCAATCTTCCCAAGTCTTCCCGTCGCCACCAGAACCGAGCAGAGAATACGCACGCTGTGTTCGCATCGTCTGTGTGAATTGCCCTAAGGCTTGAAATCTCCCATGACGATGCTAAGGTACCAATATAATGACAGTTTCTATCTTTCTGGTCTTGACCGTGAATCTCGCCATGGTTAGCTGCTCGTCGGAACCGGAACCGGAACCAGAACACCCAGCCGACCTCATCGACCTAAGCCATTGGACGATGGGCCCTTCGAGATTGAACAGCCCCTCTTGGATAGCTACTCCAACCCGCCCCACTTTCAGGTGACCACAGCCAAAGACGGTGTGCTCTTCCAAGCACACTGTGGCGGCGTCACCACCAGTGGCTCAGGCTACCCGCGCTCCGAACTACGGGAGATGATGAAGAATGGAACATCAAAAGCGAGTTGGTCTATCACCTCTGGCGCCCATACCATGTTCATCAAGCAGGCCATCACACACCTGCCTGCGGTGAAACGCCACGTCGTGGCGGGGCAAATCCACGATGGCACGGATGATGTGATGGTGATCCGGCTCGAAGGAAGCAAGCTCTTCATCGACCTCAACGGCGACGATGGCCCGGTGCTGGACCCTGACTACACATTGGGCAAAGTGTTCACCGTGAAGTTCGTAGCCAGCGATGGATCGATCAAACTCTACTACAATGACGCTGCGACGCCAGCGATTGACTACGCCCATAGCGCCACCGGTTGCTACTTCAAGGCAGGCTGCTACACGCAATCCAATACCAGCCAAGGAGATGCAACAAGTGCGTACGGTGAAGTCGTAATTCACGAGTTGTTCGTGTCGCATCAGTGAGCGTCACGCAGACCTGCCATGCACAGGTGATTCGAGGGGCGTCGGCTTGGCCCGATCTAGAGACGTCAGCGTGAAGCCCCCCGCGCCAAACGCAGCTCCACGTAGCGCCGCGCGGTCGCCTTCGCGGAAGACGGGCACGCCGTTGTCCTCAAGATAGGCGCACATGGGATCGTAGTGACCACCGGCGTCCACCACCACCACGAAGGGTTTGTCCTGCGTCTTGGCGAGCGCGATCATACGCGTGGCGTAGGCCTCGGGGGCGTCGAAGACATCACGCTCGGAGAGCCCCTTGGGCAGGCTGAGCACCGCGGGTGTGAAGGGCACCATGCCGAAAATGGAGCACCGCGGGTGTGAAGGGCACCATGCCGAAAATGCCGCAGTGCACGCCCTCATCGGCGAAGATCGCCTCGATGCACGCCGCGTGCACGGCATCGTTGGCCATGGGCGTGAGGTCCAGTGGGTTGGTGACGGTGATCAGCTTGTGAATCTTCGCCGTCTCCAAGACGCCATGGATGGCCGCGGAGGTTGCGTCCGAGAAGGTCGCGGCTTCCAACGCGTAGTCTGCCGCGCTGTGGCTGTCGGCCATGCTCACCACCTCGTACCCAGCGTTGCTCAAGAACGCCGTGCCACGACCGCCAAAGCGCTTCTTGCCGAGCAGCGCCGAGAGCTTCACCAAGTCGAGAAAATCGCCGAGGGTGTCCACCACCAGCGCGCCCGCGTCACGCAACATAGACTCGAAGACGCGATAGTCGCCGGCGACGCTCGCCGTATGCCCCATGGTGGCGGCCTGACCGAGGCCGCTGCGCCCAGCCTTGTAGATGATGGCGTCCTTGCCCCTAGCCGTGAGCTTGCGCACCGCGTGCGCCAAGGCTTCACCGTCCCCAGACTTGAGGCCCTCGACATAGAGCGCGAAGGTCTCGAGGGCGTCGTCGTCGGCCAGGGCCTCGACGAAGTCCGACATGCGAGCGTCCACTTGGTTACCGATGGAGAGCTGAAAGTCGGGGGTGACGAAGGGCATCTTGCCCATCTGCGTCAACATGAAGGCGCCCGATTGCGTAATGAAGGCCACGTGGGCCAGCCCCTCGTCGCGGCGGGGCAGCTTCTCTTTGGGGATGAAGAGCGAATCAAAGCTGGAGCGGCGACAGACGAGGCCGACGCTGTTATTGCCCACGAGCACGGGGCGCGCCTCGTCTCGTGCGTACTCGGCGAGCAGGGCATCCACCTGCTCTGCGATGCCCTTGCCCCCCTCGGTCTCGCCCATGCCGCCGGGGATCAAGAGCACGGTCTTGGCCTGATGGGCCTCGAAGGTCTCCCTCAACACCTCAGGCACCGCAGGGGCGGGCACCGCGAGCACCATCAAATCCACAGCCTCGGGAAGGGCCGCAACGTTGGGCACACAGCGCACGCCATCGATCTCGTCGCTACCCTCACGCACCACATAGGTGCGTGCCTTTTCAAAACCCGCGGCGAGCAGCGAACGCAGGATGATGCGCCCCATGTTCATTTTGGTAGAGACGCCCACCATAGCGACCGAACGTGGAGCCAAGCCTTGCTTCAGGTTGGGTAGCGGGAAGCGGCGAGTCTCCTGGCGCGCCTCACCCAAACGCAACAACGCGTCCACGGGGACCCAGCCAGACGCTGCTGCCCCGTCACCTTCCGCCCAAACGATGGGGTTGAGCTCGAACTCCAATACCTCGCGCCCTGAGACCTCTTCCACAGCCTCACGCACCGCCTCCATGCTGGCAATGATCGTCGAAAAAGCCTTGCGCAGCGCAGAGGGGCTGGTGACGCCCTTCACACCCCGCACGCCACCGCTGGTCCATTGGTAAAAGAGTGCGGCGTCAAAGCGCGCCTGAAGCTGCGGGTCTGTGGTGAAGCCCGGTTTGACGAGAATCGTCGACTGATCGTCGTGTGTTGCCTTGGCCAAGGCCTCGACGTAAGTCCCGCCAAAGCCAAGGGTGTAGATCGAGCCGAAGTCTGGGCTGCGACGCATACCCACCAGCAGCTCGTGACCCACACCCGGCGTGAAGGACACAGCCTCTTCGAGCACGAAACCCTCAACACCGGCCTGAAGCTCCACGGGCAACCCTGCCAACATCGCCTGGGCGCGCTCCGCGACCCGCGCTGGTGAGGGATCATCGATGACGGCGACCCCACCCACATCAGATTTGTGTAGGATGCGCGGCGAGACCACCTTGAGCACAGCACGCGACGCAGAAAAACCTTCGAGCACGCTGCTGGGCGCCGGCGCGACGTCTTGGGGGATAACGACATCCTTGGGAATAAAGCGCAGCGCTGGCACCCTAATACCAGCGAGAGCGAGAGCCTCGAGGAGCTCATGCTCGAACAACACATCACGCCCCCCAAAGGTGGCAGCGGATAGGGTGGCGGTGATGGCGAGGCGAAGACGCTCTTGCATGGTTGTCTCCTCGGTATGAGCGCTATGCGTGGTTGGGTGGTTGGGTGGTTAGTTGCTAAGTTCCCCCCTCGTTGAATCTAGAGCGACAGCCCGAAGCTCAGGTCGCTCACATGGGGGTCCGAATCTCCCGGCCGAGGGCGAACGCCTTGAGATTGGCCTCCACCACCTTCTCCCCCTTGCGCTTGAACATCGACTCGATCCAGCCCTGCAAAGTCTCGGGTTTGATGGGCAAGAAATGTGACGCCGCGCCCACCATCACCATATTGGTGGCGCGTGACGATCCCGCCTCGGAGGCGAGCTTCTTGGCGTCGACGGTGACAGCCCGCGGCAGCGAACGCACCTTGGTTAACACCCCATCGAGATCGGGGTAGTTGGGGATATTCAAGAAGGGATCGGAGGCCGTGAAGAGCGTACCCTCTTTGGAGAGATAATCGAGGTAACGCAGGCTCTCCAAAGGCTCCATGCTGATCAAGAGATCTGCTGTGCCCTTGGGCACCATATCGCTGTGAATCTCACCGTCGGAGAGGCGCAGATTGGACTGCACCGCACCGCCGCGCTGAGACATGCCGTGCACTTCGGCTTGCTTGACGTGGAGCCCCTCTTTCATCGCGCTCGACGCGATGATCGCCGCGATGGAGATCACGCCCTGCCCGCCAACACCCGCTAGAACGATGTCATACTTCATCTCGTATCCTTCCCATTAAGTCAGCTGGTATGTGGCGAGCCGCTATTTCTTGGCCTTGCTCTTCTTGCTCTTCTTGTTCTTCTTGAGGGACTCCAGGCACTCGCGCTGAAGGATCAGCACCGAGACACCCCGGTAGTCCATCTCTTCACGCAGCGCCGCCTCGATCTTGTCGACATCGCGCGGGTGAGAGCGCATACGACGCACATGCTCGCGAGGCACGCCTACGCCGAGCACGATATCCTCGATGCGCCCTTCGGGCAGGATCGTGGGCTGACCACCTGTCATGGCGACCGTGGAGTTGTCGACGATCAAGAGCGTCATGGACGCGTTGTTGGCCACAGCGTCCATCAAGGGCGTCACACCTGAGTGCAAAAACGTGCTGTCGCCGATGACGCCAAAGGCTGGGTGAAAGCCCGCGTCGGCGGCCCCTTTGGCCATGCTCACGGACGCGCCCATGCACACACAGGACTCGACAGCGTTGTAGGGCGGCAGCGCACCGAGGGTGTAGCAGCCAATATCCGCGGTCACGATGGACTGTACAGCGGTCTTCACCACGTTGTTCAAAGCTTTGTAGGTGTCACCATGGCCACAGCCTTGACAGAGCTGGGGCGGGCGGCCGGGAAGCTCGAAGGCCTCGATCTGAGCGCCCTTTTCTCGCGCGGGCAGACCCAAAGCCGTGCGCACGAGCTCTGGGTTGAGCTCACCATCGGGCGGCAGGTGACCCGACTCACGCCCGCAGATCTCCACATCCATGGGGAAGACACCGCGCAAGGTGCGCTCCACGAAGGGGTAGCCATCTTCGAGGACCACGATCCTTTTGACGTGGGCACCCAGGGCTCGCACCTTCTCCACGGGGAAGGGGTAGGCGCCAATATGCAGCGTTGAAGGCTTGCTCTCCATGTCAGCGAGGTTTTCGCGGAAGTAGTTGCGCGCAATACCACAGGTGATCACGCCCAGCTCTTTGTTGTCCTCGTTGATGCTGAGGGAGTTGAAGGGCGTGGCCTCACTGTAGGCGACCAGGTCTTTTTGGATCTCGAGCAGCTCACGCCATTGTTTGCGTGCGTTAGCGGGCAAGAGCGTCCAGGTGCTGGGATCAGCAGGCTTCTTCAGGGGCTTTTCGTCCACCCCCGGGCGCGCCTCGACCACCGCTCGGCTATGAGCCAAGCGCGTCACCAAGCGTATCACCACCGGAATCTTGAAGCGCTCAGAGAGCTCGAACGCCTCAAGGGTCATCTCGTAGGCCTCTTGCTGATTGGTGGGCTCAAAGCAGAGCACCCGCGCGAAGTCTGCGAAATAACGCGTATCCTGCTCGTTCTGCGAGCTATGCATGCCAGGGTCGTCGGCGACAGCCACCACCACACCACCGGCGATATCGAGGATGGCAGAGTTCATGAAAGGGTCAGCCGCGACGTTGAGGCCCACATGCTTCATGGCCACCAGCGTGCGCCGCCCCACCATGGAGGTTCCCAGCGCCTGCTCATAGGCGGTCTTTTCGTTGGTCGCCCAAATGGCGCGGGGGTTGCCATGCTTCTTTTCGTAGCGCACCAAATACTCGACGATCTCCGTCGATGGCGTGCCCGGATACGCATAAGCTGTTGTAATTCCAGCATGTACAGCCGCCAAGGCGACTGCCTCGTCGCCCAGCAAGACCTGTGGGCCAGTCACTTCGTCTCTTGCCATCTGATACCCCTTTCCAGTCAAACCCAAATCGTGCCTAAGAGCACAGCGAGGGCACCCTAGCGCAAAAAGGCGACGCCGATCTAGAGGGGGATTTCAGTGAATTGTGATGTGTGACCGATCGGTCAACAAAGGGCAAAATCGGCGCTCAAAAGCGTTCTTCCTTGACCAATTCGGCCAGCTCACGGCGCGTGCTGCGCGCCGCTTCTTCGACCTGCTCTCTTCCATAGCCGAGGGGCAGGAGCGCCACGGGCCAGACATCCGCAGGCGCCCCGAGTATTTGTGCGACAGCAGGCCCATCGAAGGCGCCAATCCACACCGAGGCTAGGCCCAAATCGTTGGCCATCAGCTCAGCGTAAGCACACGCAATGGTGGCGTCCTGAACGCAGTAGAGGTTGGCGCCCCGTGAGCCGTAGGTCGTCGAGGAGCGGCGGGGGTGGGCAAAGAAAGCGAGCACCACAGGGGCATCCGCCAGAAACTCCTGACGCGAGGCTGTGCCGGCCAACGCATCGCGGCGGCCCTTGTCACTGACGCACACAATCTCGTAAGCTTGTAGATTTCCTGCAGAAGGTGCGCGATTGGCCGCTTGGAGGATCACCTCCAGCATGCCATCTTCGAGGGACCTATCCTCGAAAGCACGGATCGAACGACGTTTCTCCACCAAATCTCTAAACAACATCACCAACCTTTCACGCTCGCATAATAGTAGCAGTCGGGGGACGTGCCAATCAATGTACCCAGAGCCTCGCCTTCGCTCTGCCATCGGCCTATACTCAACCTCCCGTTCATGGAGTCTACCCCTACCATACGCCCCAGCAGCTTCCTCAGCCTCTGCGCGCTCTCTTTCACTGTGCTGGCGTCCTATTCCATCGCGCGCAGCATCTCAGAGTCGATCTTTCTTGGGCATTTCCAAAGCGATGAGACCTTGCCGCTGGCCTGGCTCGCGGTAACTGTGGTGATCATCCCCACGGTCTTGCTCTACAACCGCCTGGCGCGTCAGCTCGATCTTGTTCACCTTTTTCTTGCCTCGTTGCTCTTCAGTGCCGCGCTCTTGGTGGTGCTCACCATCGCCATGCCCTTCTGGCCCCGTACGGCGGCCTTCCTGCTCTACATGTGGAAAGACATCTACATCGTGGTGCTGCTCGAAAATGTCTTTAGCTTCGCCAATATCGTCTTCCGCGTACCCTCGGCACGGCGCGGCTATGGTTTCTTCCTCTTGATCGGCACCCTCGGCAGCCTCAGCAGCAATATGATGGTGAGCCTGCTCACCCACCACGTGGGCACTGCGGCCCAGCTCTGGTTGATCCTCATCCCCTTCTTCTTGGCAGGGATCGCCGGCACAACCTTGGGTCGTGTCACAGGCTACCCAGGCCCCCCACGAGCCCAGGAGGCCCCGAAGGACCATCGGCCAACCTGGCAAGTCCTCAGCGCTAGCTCTTACCTGCTCTTGTTGCTCACGCTCATCGGCCTGGTGCAGATCGCCATCACCTTGGTGGACTATGAACATAACGCCATGGTGCAACAGACCTTCCTCGACGAAAACCAGCGCACGAACATGATCTCCCACGTCTACAAGGCTGTAGACATCTCCACGATCACCATGCAGCTAATGGTTGGTACTCTGCTCAAGTGGTTTGGCGTGCCTACGGTGCTGCTCTTGGTGCCTGCGGCGCTTGGCCTCGCCACCTTCGGTTTCATCCTGCGTCGGGGGTTTTGGCCCATCGCCGTGGCCAAGGTGGCGAGCAAGGCTCTCGACTACAGCCTCTTTCGTGCCGCCAAAGAGATCCTCTATATCCCCTTGAGCTACGCCGAAAAGACCCGCGGAAAAGCGTTGATCGATATGCTCACTTACCGGGTGGCCAAAGGTGGCACGGCCGTGCTGCTCTTTGCCTTGGCCTCCATGGCCCTGGGTCGCTGGGTGAGCACACTCACGTTGGGCGTCATCGGCTGCTGGATCCTCGCCACAGTGGTCATCGCCCGCCGTTATCGCGGCTTGGTCAATCGATCCGAGGAGCGCGACTGAGACCCGTGCGAGTGGCTGTCAACACCACATAGTATTTACCCGTGAGCGTCACCCTGAAGCGATGCTGCTGCAGATAACGCTTGCAGAAGTCCACGTCTTTGAAGAGCAGGGACTGCTCCGGATAGTTGTAGTTACGCGGGCGCGCGCCATGCAGCACCTCTCCTCCCATCCAGCGACAGTTGGGGAAGCCGAGGATCACCGCCCCAGCTGCAGAGAGGTGCTCTTGAACCAAGGTCATGAAGAGCTTCTTGCTGTCGCGGATGCCAGGGCTGTGCAGCGTGCCGATGCTCAAGAGCAGGTCGAAGCGCCCCAAGGCCAGCTCCGACAGCTGGTTGATGTCATGTTGCAACAAGCGACAGTGGGCTGCGCTAAAGCGCTGCTGGGCATGGCTGATGGCCGACTCGCAGTGGTCGATGCCCACGAGCTGAAGCTGGGTGAAGCGCTGAGAACCATAGACCCAGCGCAGCAATTCGAACTCCTCGCCGCTGTTAATACCCAGGTCCAGCACCCGAGCGCCCGCCTCGAGGTCCACCGCACGCAGCGACGCCTCCAGCGCCATGGCAAAGGTGGGCTCCTCTGACTTATCAATATGCGCGAAGGCCGAGGCCCGACCATATTTCTCTGTGGGGTCTTCACTCGAGGAATCATGAAAGGATCCAGCCAGGTTCAAGGGAGCAAAACGAAGCTCGACGAAGCCTTGCCCCGCACCATGCTCATCAGACGGCTTTCGGGGCGTGAGCATGCGACACCCCAGCAACTCGGCGAGATCGACCCAGCTCTTATAACCACGATGACGCACCCGATCGCCTCCGAGGGAGAAGACCTCACCGCTGTAGAGGTCACCCCCGAGATCCGGATCAGGGACCTCAAAGCAAAGCGTCTCTTCAGGCTTCACAGCGAGCTGCTCGGAGAGACCGTCTCGGATCTCCAGCAGCTTCTCGCAACGGAAACGCTTGATCATGGTGCTATCCTAGCTCTTCTTGGGGGAAGAGATCCTGTCGAGACGCGTAGCTGGAGATGAGCGTTGCCCACTTCAGCCACCACACGCTGCTTTTGGCAACCTCTGAGCCCTGGTGATGTTCTAAGTATCTGAAACCACGTGCTCATTGTTTGGTACAGAGTTTGCTAAAACACCACAGGAAATTGGGAGTTCAACCATGAGAGTCTTATGCAAATACTCAATTCCTTCTCTTTTTGTTTTTGGTCTTTTGGCCTGTGGCGGGCCAGCCTCCGAGGACGGGCCCGTCGTGAGCACCGGTCAACAACCCTTAGGCTCAGCCGATGGCATGGGCGACCGAGCCGACACATCCTGTGGCATTATCCTGCGAAGAGCCATGCGCATCCACACCGGTCCTGGGTACCTGACCTCGTGTGACAACCCCGAAGGCCGCTGTTACTACGTCTGGCAGGGCGAGATCGATGTGGATCCCCTGCTCGTCACTGCAGATGAAAAAGTCAAAGTCCTCTACAAGGTGGGCGCCGAGTGGTTGGCCATAGACGCCAAAGCCACAGGGACGACCGTCGCGGGCTTCTCTCGTTATTCCTTCCGCCTCGACCGCTACACGGTGAACGCAGGTTCGAGCCTCACCAGCTTGATGAACACACACCTCAAACTGATCCCATTCCTCGAGCAAGCCAATGGGCGCCTCTTTGATCACAACCGCGTCGCCAACCCCTCTGCCTCTTATGAGCTGGAGGCCAGCAATAAGTGGGAGATCATCAATAGTGGCGCTTTTTGTCCGCAAAAGAGCGGCGATATCACTCCCATCTACCAGCTTGACTACTACACATCTGACGAAGCGCTTCACCATGGCCCTGTGGTCGCTGGCGAGAGCCTGCGTATTCGTTACGATTCGCGTCGCCTGCACAGAGAACAGAGCTGCATGGGCTCCTACGGCCCCGTCAGCGCCACGGCGATCCACATGGGCTGGATGGTCAACGGAGACCCCGAGACCACCGAGACGGCGCTGCTTGAGTACTATGTGCGCCGCAACTGCGGTCAAAGCCAACCCTGTGTGACCTCCGAGCTGCACGAGCCTGAGCTGCAAATCCCAGCCGACGCCAAGTCCGTACAGATGTGGTTCTACTGCCGACCAGGCTACAGCAGCGGCGCACCGAGCAACTGGAAATACGACTCCAACTGGGGCAAGAACTATCAGCTGCCAGTGGAAGCTTCCACCACACAGGCCATAGACTGGGCCGGCGCTTGGGAGATGCACGCCTCGCGCTCAGGCTTCACGTTTGAGCTACCCAATCCACTCGTGTACAAAGGCTTCACCAACATGGGCTGGAGTGTGCAAGCGGAGGTCTACGTCAAAGGTGTCACTGACCAGCCAGAGCTTGACCGCAACACATTCAAGGCCTACGTCGAGACCGATGTTCAGGGCTGCACGCCTGGGACGCCAGAACGCCTGGAGATCCCCATCGCAGACACGCACGTGGGCTTCTATCACAACAACGTCTTGGTGCGCTGGGGTTACGAAGGCCTGTTGATGCATTGCGACAAGGGCACCTACAGCTATCGCTTCTTGCTCTCAGCAGATGGCGGCAAGACCTTCACTCCCCTCGGCAACGCGAGCAGCACCCGTGAAGAGGGCGCCGCAGACTTCCGCACGCTGCGCTACGAGTAGCTCCTTCCCCTACGGGGGAGGCTGCTGAATGTGTTGGGCGCTCTATTCAGAACTCGCCTCGATGATCATCAGCAACACCGCCAGACCCATACTGATGCCGAAGACCCAGATCATCGTGGCGTTTTGGGCACGGTCGTCGACGTTGAATTCTATGCTCGCTCTGAATTCTCATGGGACATCGTGATACCAGCCAACCTCTCAAAGGGAAGAATCGCATCGGGAGCGCGTAGCTAAACAGTATCATATCGGGGCTTTCTCTCTCTTGGTTGAACGCTCCAAGCCATCATGCAATCATCGGATGCGATATTTAGTTCTTAGTTTTCGTAAGCTTCGAGGTAGTTGAATGAAACGCACCCATGCTTTTACCATCCCCAGCCGGATCCTCGTCAGCGTGATGTTCGTGCTTGGGGCCTGCACCCCAGATTTGGGATCCTCGCCTTTCCTCTGCAATGGTGGTGAGCCCAAATGCCCAGAGGGCTATCAATGCAACGCCGAAAACCGTTGCGTCTCTGGCGAGACCTCCTGCGGTGACGGCCAATGCTCACCAACCGAAAGCTGTGAAACGTGCCCAGATGATTGTGGAGGCTGCAACGCGACCTGCGGCGACGGGACCTGCGACCCTGGCGAGACATGCGCGAGCTGCCCTAGCGATTGCGGCGCCTGTGTCTGCGGGGATGGCCAATGCGACCCTGATGAATCACCCACCAGCTGCCCCGCAGATTGCAAGAGCGACAAACCCCACCACCTGCCCCGCGGATTGTCACTGCGGCAACGGCCTCTGCGATCAGGGAGAGACCCTCGCCACCTGTCCAACGGATTGCACCTGTGGCAACGGCAAATGCGATGGCGTTGAGACCGTCGCCACCTGCCCCGCGGACTGCAAAGCCGATAAATGCGGCAACACGGTCTGCGACCAAGGCGAGACTCCCACCACCTGCCCTGCCGACTGCCCCGCCGACCCTTGCGGTAATGGCGTCTGCGATAGCGGCGAGACCATCTCCAACTGTCCAGCGGACTGTACCTGTGGCAACGGCACATGCGAACAAACCGAAACTCCTACAAGCTGCCCGGCAGACTGCACTTGCGGCAACGGCGTATGCGATCCCAACGAGACCGCCACCAGCTGCCCAGCAGACTGCACATGCGGCGATGGCTCATGCGAGGGCGACGAGACGCCCACCAACTGCCCTGCCGATTGCGTGCCTCAGACCTGTGGAAACAGCCGCTGTGATATGGGGGAGACCCTAGCTAATTGCCCAGGCGACTGCCCTGC
>JAFCZD010000659.1 GCA_019314525.1 Deltaproteobacteria bacterium | reverse complement strand
GATCACGTGTCTTCACGAGGATCCATAGATTGGAAGAGTCAACGTTGCCAAACCTCATGAAACGGACACCCTGTTCTTCACAGCGGCGAGGGCTTTGCCCGTCGCTAGTCGTCTTCGCGCTGTGCCTGCTGGCGTCTGCACCATCAGGGGCCGTGGAGAGTAAGAAGCCCACCCCTCTTCGCTATGTCACCCATGCAGGCAAGCTCAAGCATCGTGTGATCTTCCTCCATGGTTTGGGAGGGTCTCCCCAGAGCCTCGTGGCCCACGAGCTGGCCGGCGCCTTTCAGCGGCGGGGAGACCGCTTGGAGATGCTCGTGCCCTGGCTGCGGCCTGTGCACAGAGATTTGAGCGACGCTGGGCCACACACCATGACGGACCAACTCAAGCGCATCAAAGCGGAGATCAACCGCGCGCCCGGCAAGGTGGTGCTCTTGGGTCATAGCTTTGGGGCCAAAGCGGCCTTCAAGCTGGCTAAGGAGTGCCCCGACAAGGTGAGCTGTGTGGTGGGCGTCGCGCCCTCGATCTCCATGCTCTATTCCTATTGGAAGCAGCTTACAGGCGAGCGTGGGTTACCTAGGGAGCTCTCTGTGATCAACCGCCGCTTGGAGCAACACCGAGTTCACCTGCATCAGCTTCGCGCCACGGCCGAGGGCAAGGGTCATAAGGGGCGGGTGGCCGACCTCGACGGGCACCTAGGCTACCTTGACGTCATGAAGGACTTGGCCGGTCATGATGAGCCGACCTTGGAAGGGCCTGTGGGTGGACCCACCCTGATCATCCACGGAGAGAAGGATCAGTCTGTCTCCGTTCACTATGTGCGGCGCTTCGCCGAACGGTCCAAGAAGTCTCAGCTGCGCATGCTCGAGATGCCCAAAGCAGACCACCATTTTCAAGTTGTACAGGGTCGCCACCTAGATCAGCAGGCCACCGCCCAAGTGATCGACCAGATGGCCAAGGCCATTTCGGAGTTCATGGACGCCCATGATCTCAACTAAGAAACTTCTGACAGAAGAGATAAAATGAGCAAGAAACACTCTCTCGTCATCGTTGCATTGCTGCTAAGCGTCACCAGCCTCGCCAGCGCTGAGCGCACGCCGGCTCAGCTGCGCACACAGCTCACCAAGGGCGCCAAGAAGGCCAGGATGAAGAGCTACGTGCGCAAGATGCCCAATGGCGCCAAGCGTGTGTATTTCGACCCGAGCAATAGCCAAGAGCTGCGCGCCGTGGAGATGGTGCTGCATCAGAAGGGCAATACCCTGGAGATCCTCCACAGCGGAGCCCCAAACGCGAATCACACGCTGGGGCTCTACAATCGCAATTTGCTTCATGCACAGTCTTGGACGGGCTCAGGCAACTGGCGCTTGCGTGCATGGGGCCAGCGGCTGCGTCCCAGCAGCCAAAAGCTCTACAGCGCAGTGATCCAGCTCACCGACGGTGAGGCGCAGCGGCTCACCGAGCGGCTCCAGCAGGGCGCAAAGGCTCAGGGGGCGGAGCCTCAAGCCGGGGCCAATTGGGAGCGCGGAAACCTGAGGATGGCCACCAACCGCTCCATCAACTGTGTCTCCTATTGGTCTGAGATGCCCATCGGAGAGGGCGGCGCGCCTCTGTGGAAGGTGCTGGGTTTGCACTCGTCGTATACAGGGAATCCACGAGGCCTGCTGCGCGCGCTGGAGACCGAGGGCAACGAAAAGGTCGCCGGTATCTGCGCCTATGGTCCCAAGGTTGCCGGCTTTGGTGCAGACGTAAACCGTAACCTTTTCTCCTTTTGAGGGCCGAGATGTCTCCTTTGCGCACTTCATGCCGCGTTTTGGCGCTGCTGGCGTTCACGCCATTTCTCTTTTTTTGCACGGATGACAAACAAGGCGATGGGGCTCCTATAGACACAATCGCCCCAGCCCTCTCCGACGGGGGTGCAACCACAGACCTTCAACCGCTTGAGGTTTCGACTCAAGCGGGCACAGGAGGCCAAGGGGGCGAGCTTGGGCACACCAGCCAGACCCTGGACTATGGAGGGGAGGCACGCCTCTTCGCAGTGCATGTGCCGCCTTCCTATGACGCGCAGACGCCCACAGCCCTGCTGCTGCACTTTCATGGCTGGCGCCCCTTACCCGCAGAGGTCAACTCAGAGCTAGCCTATGTTTGGGGGGATACCGCCGATGAAAATGGGTTCATCGCCGTGGCTCCTGAGGGCTTGCCCTGTCCGGAGCTTAACCCTGACGATCCCTACGGCTGCTTCAGGGAGCTGCGCGATGGCCCCTTCGTGACAGCCCTCATCGAACACCTTGGTGGGCTCTACAACCTTGACCTCAAGCGCGTGTACCTCAGTGGTCATAGCGGTGGCGCGTTCTTCGTTCAGGGGCATGGTATCGCTCACGCAGACACCTATGCTTCAACGGTGACGTTTTCAGGCGGGTGCATCAGCAGCTCGGATCAATACGGCAACTCATGCAGTGTCTATCAAAGCCTCTCCGCCAAGGCGAGCCGCAAGATACCGTTCTTCGTGGTTCACCACGGTTCGGATCAGGTGGTGCCCATTCGTTATTCCGTGGATTTGCTCGACGTGCTCAAGGCTGGTGAACACCCCACCAGCGCGTTGGACCAATACGATCCGCCAGGAGAGTACGGTCACTCCATCGACGTTAAGATCGTGCCCCAGGTCTGGGAATGGGTGGGTGCCTTCACGCTGCCTTGAAGTGCTGCCTTGAGGTGCTGCCTTGAAGTGCTGCTGACCGTTTGAGGAGAAGAGTATGTCTAGCCCCAAAGACTCAACCCACATTCGTCATACGCGCCGTGCCCGGTTGATGGTGTGTTGCTCGCTGGCAGCGGGGCTCTTGGTGTGTGCGCTTGCACCACGCCCAGCATCGGCCACGGGCTCCCGTGCGGTGATCGCGGCACGAAAATACATAGCGGCGTATGGATTCAAGGCCATCAAGGTCAAAGCGGGGCCTGCCTCGCGTCAAGTGCAGCGTCTCTTTGTTCCTGTGACGCCCCAGACCTGGAATAGCTTCTTCAAGGCCTTCAACGCCGAGACGGGCTATTGCACCATTCGCCACACCAAGGACCACTCCGGTCATAACGCCATCAACCTCAAGGTCGCCGCCGATGGCGCGCCCCAAGACTGCTACCTCTGGGGACTCAACTACAATAGCGTGCACAAAACCCCCCAGGGCTTCAACATCAGCGATCTTCGCGCGAGCTATATGAACTCTGCGAGTCAGGGCTTCATCTTTGTCGCGTCTCTCCATGGCAAACCCATG
>JAFCZD010000658.1 GCA_019314525.1 Deltaproteobacteria bacterium | reverse complement strand
TCCACCACTTCCTCGAGGGATTGGAAGACGATCTCTGAGTGACCCGCACGGAACTTCGTGCCTGGTTTGAGGAAGACCTCTTTGATTCGCAGCTCTCCAACGAAGGTGCCGTTGGTGCTTCCGAGATCGACCAGCTTATAGCCATCATCATCACTGACGATCTCGAAGTGCGTGCCCGAGACGGCTTTGTCGTTGAGGGTCAGATCGTTGATGATGCTTCGGCCCGCACCCACGCGAGGCTTGGTCATCTCCAGCTCTCTGCCAGCTTCCGGCCCTGTCATGACGACGAGCTTGCTCTTGCGAAGCTGCCTGACCTTGGCTCGACCCCCGTCAAAGATCGTGGTCACCGCAGGATTGTTTCCCATCTGGCCTTCCTCTTATCTATGAAGAACGTCCTTCATCTTACTGTAGAGATTGATGAAGTCAACAATCGGCTACTGCGCTAGCCAGCTGTCTGCGTTGTGCTCGTCGGTTGCGTGCCACCCTCGCGTCTTGCCAGCCAGCGGAATTGCTCACCCCTCAACTCGTCATCCTCTCCCTGCGACGCTCTATCGGCCAAGTGCCCGATGGGGCATCTGAGCGATTGGCGCTACAATGAAGCATGCTTTGCCTCTTCCGTTCTTATGGGCCCTCCTTTCTACCCCTGACGTTGAGCGTGTTGATCGCCTGCTCTGCGGGATGTGCTGGCAACGCAGCGCCATCCGATGATGGAGGCATCGACTGCGAGAAGAGTGAGAGCACAGGTCTCTATTTGCTTGGTTTCGGTCCTGTGGTGCAGGACCTGTTGGTCGGCGGTAGCGCTCAGGTATCGGTGATCGTTACGCGAGCAGCGGCGGGAGGCCAGGATGGTCACCCGGAGGCTGACTATTCCGTGAGTTTTCGCATCGTTAACCCCGTGGATGGCGTTACCCTTGAGCGTAGTGAGGGCGTGACGGATCTGGACGGTATCGCCACCGTGGGTTTCACGTCCTCCAAGGACATCTCATCAGCGATCTACATGGTCGAGGCCTCTTCTCCCGACACGTGTTCGGTGAACTTCACCATGGACGTTCGACGCCCCTTGCGGCAGCTGCGGGCCTTGACGCGCGATCCCTTTGATACGTTCACCCGGACTCGCGTCCCCATCACGGTGGAGGCCACGACCGATGGCAACGTGAAGATCCCCAATCAGCCAGTGGTTTTCACCCTCGGTCGCGGAAAGACCGCCCAACATATTTTTTCGACGGTGGACGCGCAGGCCTCGGGTGAGACGATAACCATCAACACCGACGGTACGGGGCGCGCCATCGCGATGCTCACCACAGGCGAGCGCGCGATTTCACAGCTCGAGGTCCACGCAGAGATGTCGGGCACCGCGCCAGCGATGGTTGTCGTGCGTATCTTCGAGGGGGGCGCCAAGGCCTGCCAGGACGCCACTCAATGTCCTCTCGGCTACAACTGCAATGTGAGCCTTGGCGTCTGCGAGCCGCCCCCCCCAGGTCCAACGCCCTCGGGTTGCTCCACCAACGCTCAATGTCAGCCTCCGACGATCTGTGACGCCCAAACGGGCCGATGTCTCGAACCCACGGGAGGGCAATGCGACCCTATCGAGGGCACGGGTTGCACGAAGGATGAGGTTTGCATCGGTGGGCTCTGTGCGCACTTGCCCGCCGGCTGCGTCAACAACGCCGAGTGTCCAGCGACCTGGGTCTGCGCCGGAGGCAGCTGCGCACCTGCTGGTGCGCCAACTGGGGGGGGGTGTTTGCGCCCTGAGGACTGCCCTGACAACGAAACCTGCATCAATGGAGACTGTCGACCCAAGTCGGTCTGCAACATCTTGCACGATCCTGACCGCCTCAAAGGAACCTGGCAGTTCGACTCGCGCCTCAATCTCAGCGACGCCCTCGGCGGTTTTGTGGGCTCGATCATGGGAGCGTCGGAGGCCCTGCGCGATTTGGTGGATGGCGATTTTGGCATCGATGGCATCCCCAGCTTTCTCCAGAAGACCGTTGGAAAATATGTGAGCAAGGTGATGCACAAATACGTTCCACCGTGGACACAATCGATGATCGTCACTCTCGGCAACCTCAACGACGTCATCGACGATATGCGCGTGGTCTCCACAGTGCAGGTCAACCCAGTGGGACCCGATCGCTATGTATGCAGCGAGCGCTGGGAGCTTCTGGAGTTCGAGTACCGTGGAACGAAGATCTCTTCGCCACCAAGCGCGATCCCTGAGATTGGCGACATCAAGATTGAGAACTACACATCAGCGGAGGTTTGCGGTGAGTGGTTCCTCGGCAGGCACGCCGTAAAGAACAAAGTTGGCGGGTTGATCAAATGGGCGCTGGAGGCAGCGCTGAACATCGGCAGCTGCGTCTCGAGCGATGTACCGTGCTTTTCGAGTATTGAGCACGCGCTGATGGTCGGTGTTGAGTGCGGCATGATTGGCATGCAGATCGATCAGTTGATCATGTCCATGTTTCCAAGCGCACCCTCCATCGCCAATTTCGTGTCCGCGGGCTGTGAGGCCGCCAAGGTCTTGGCCGCCAGTCAGCTCTCCGAAGGCCTCGAGGGGTTGAAAACGAAGCTCACCTTCCTCGAGCTCTCTGGCACGGTGAAGTTGCCAACCCCAGGGCAGGACACCAAGCTAGAAAATGGTGTCTGGAATGGCACCCTTGGTTACCCTCTGCTCAAGGGGGACTTTGATGGATCGTTCACCGCCTATCGCTGATTGACCCCACTAAATCACCAAAAATTGCGTAGTGTGCAACACAATCCATAGCAGGTGGGGCCTATTGATCCCACATGCCCCTACACCACCACAAGATTACAGGTGCTTAGGAATCTGAGCTTTTGGATCGGATCTTGTATCTATGTATCGGCGTCTATGTCTTTGGAGAGGAGTCCACGATGAAGACGCTGATCATTTTCATGGGATTTTTTGCTCTGCTCTTCCATCCAGAGAGCGTGGAGGCGAAACCCCTGAGCAACACAGCCATCGATCGTGTGATAAGCAAGCACTCGGCTCGTGTGCGGAATTGTTATATCAAGCATGCTGAGAGGCATACCGGTGGGAAGGTCGTGCTTGAGCTTCACATTCGCCGCAGCGGGCGGGTGAAGAGCGCGAAGGTGCATGTAGAGGATCATCTAGATCGCTCACATCTAGCGTGTGAAGCCCGGTTCACGCAGCACCAGAGTGATCTTGCGGTTCTTCAAGAAGGAGCCCATCAACTCGAGTTTGTTCTTGAAGAAGCGGATGGCCCCGAAGCGTACAGAGATCTTTCCCGCCTCATCAAAGAAGACCACCTTGCCCTCACGAAGATCCCAGCGTTTGGCGTTTTCTGCGCTGTAGCCGACGATCTTGCCCTTGGGGCGCAGCCGAAGGCGCTTCGCCAGCACCTCTCCGTGGCGTTTACTCAAGACAAAAGAACGTGCCATGGCTTGTTTGTGGGTTAGGCTGGGCATCGCTTGCTTCAGCGGTGGTTTGTAACCCCGTTCCTTCAGCACCCAGAGCGTGTTCTCTCTTCCCAGAGGTGTGCCACGCATCGCGAGCTTGGCGTGTGAGAGGCGCACCTGGGTGAAGCGCACAATTGCTTTTTTGTCACGTCCGTAGAAGACCACAATACGATCAACGATCTTCCAGCGGTGACCTTGTGCGGCTGATACACCTTCGATTTTTCCGCCAGGTCGAAGCCGAAC
>JAFCZD010000657.1 GCA_019314525.1 Deltaproteobacteria bacterium | reverse complement strand
GCCGCTCTGATCGTCGGGAAGAATGAAGATATTGGCTGGCTTGAGATCACGGTGCACGATGCCCGCCTTGTGGGCCGCCTCGAGCACGGACGCTACCGCGTCGACAATACGGCCCACCTCGGCCACGGGCAAAAGCCCCTCCCGGGTGACGCGAGCCGCGAGGGTCTCGCCGTCGAGGTATTCCATCACCAGATAGGCGCCTAGCTCTTCGTCGATTCCCGCGTCATGGATGTCGACGATGCCGCTGTGGCGCACGCGATTGGCGGCGCGCGCTTCATTGAGGAAGCGCTCCACCGTCTCTTTGTCGTGGGACAAGCGCCGATGCAGCACCTTGATCGCGACGCGTCGTTTGATCGCCTCGTGTTCGGCGAGATAGACCTTGCCCATGCCGCCGTCGCCGAGGTTGGCGAGGATGCGATGCTGCGCGATGGTCTTGCCGATGAGATCCATGCTCTGACGAAGGTATCAGAGCTACGGTGTTGCGCGTAAGAAATGCCGCGTGAAAGAGCGAGCGCACGCTCAGCCCACGCTCAGCGCACGACGTAGCGACCGCCACGGATGCTGATGTTCGGTAACGATCGCTTCACAGCGAAGGCGTCGTGGCCAACCTTGAGGTCTTTCCAGAAGAGGCGACGTTTGGCGTTGGAGGTGCGCTTGATCAATCCGTCGAGATCTCGCGCGGGAAAGATATGCACCGCCACGGGCGCTCGCCGCGCCGCTTGCCGCGTGATCACCCACAGCTCTTCGATGCGCTCATCGGTCATGGCCAGACAGCCAATGGAGGCACAAGCACCGTGGATCATGATCGCGCTGCCGGTGCGCTTGAGTTGGCGATCGAGCCTGTTGGGGTAGTTGACGCGCATGGAGAGGTGGTAGCTGCTGCGCCTATTGTAGAAGTCGAGGTGATAGAAGCCTTCGGGCGTCTTGCCGTCACCCTGCTGCGTCTTCGGGCCAAGCCCGTAGCCCTGAGAGCAGATCTCATAGGTGGCCACCTTCTTCATCGGCTTGTGGCGGCTGCTATTGGCCCATACCTCGAGTTGTTGGTCCTTTTTGTACACGCGCAGCAGCAGACGCGCCGGCGGGAAGGTCACGCTCGCGCGGGAGAACATCTTCTTTATGGTCGGGAGGCGACGCGCTTTGGCGCCTTGCGTTCGTGTGGTTCCGCTAGCCGAGCTATCGGCTGTCCAATCAGTGCCTCGCCGCAACGTGGACGAGCTCAGCGGGCCTGCGGTGACGGGCATGCAGAGGGCGACGGTCAGGGCGATGGGTAGCAGGACGCAGGTTCTCATGGGGGCCTCCCTGGCTTATTCGGGGAGGGGCTAAAGCAACGTCTGGACCACCCAACACATGGCGTAATTTCAATGTGTTATAGTATGCAGACTCTGCACGATGCAGCTTTGGCATGGTCGTCATCGTGCAGAACCTGCACGGTTTTCGGGGGCGGGAAACACGTGATGGAAAGCACGCGATGAAGCTCGACAAGACGATCGCTGGGACCAAGAGGCTGACGCCAGAAGAGCTGAGTGAGCTCTCACCGCAGCGGTCCGCAGTCTCGCTCTTGGTCTATCACGCAGAAGGCACGAGCAGCCACGCGCTGCTGGAGGGATGCCCCCTGGTCGTGGGCAGGCACGCCTCCCTCGCGATCCCCGATTCGAGCCTCTCGCGCGAGCACGCCCGCTTCGAGCTCATCGACGCCGAGGTGTGGGTGGAAGACCTTGGATCCACCAACGGCACACGCGTCAACGGTGCCATGGTCAGCGAGCGCCAGCGGCTCAACGCCGGAGACGAGGTGCTGCTGGGCTCGGTCTGCGTTTCTATCCACTCCCTTGAGCGCGCACACGTGGCGGACGGCCTCGAGAGCCACGAAGGCTTCGGGCGACTGCTCGAGCACGAGGCGCGTCGCTGCCGCGGCCTCGGTGGAGCTTTGGCACTCTTGATGATCGAGCATGTTGGTGACTCCCCCCTCGGACGCTGGTTTCCAACGCTGCGCTCTGCGCTGCGCCCGATGGACGTTGCCGGCGCCTATTCCTCGCATATCGTCGAGGTGCTCTTACCGGGCGCTAGCGCTCGTCTCGCTGGCGATATGGCCGCCCAATTGATGGGCGAGCTTGGCCATGAGTTTCGTTGTGGAGTGGCTGGCTATCCGTGGGCGGGGTCGTCTGCCGACGAACTGCTGGGTGTATGCCTGCAAGCCGCGCATCGTTGCACGGCGGATCGACCGATCTACCCATCACCCAAGCGAGGGGAGACCGAGCCTGAGCCTGGCGTGAAGGCCGAAGCGCCCGTGGTGCTCAGCCCGAAGATGCGCGAACTCTATCGGGTGGCCCAACACGTGGCGCGCTCTGACATCGCCGTGCTGATCCACGGTGAAACCGGCGCCGGTAAGGAGCTGGTCGCCCGCGCGATCCACCACGGCTCCCCTCGAAAGGAGCGCAAGCTCCTCTGCCTCAATTGTGGCGCGATCCCTGAGCAGCTCGTGGAGAGCGCGCTCTTTGGCCACGAACGCGGCGCCTTCTCTGGTGCCGACCAGCGGCGGCCGGGTGTCTTCGAGCGCGCGGCAGGCGGCACGGTCTTCCTCGACGAGATCGGTGAGCTTTCGGCCAGCGCGCAGGTTGCGTTGCTTAGGGTGCTGGAGCAGAAGAGACTGACCCGGGTTGGCGGCGCTGACGAGGTCCCCATCGACGTGCGCGTCGTGGCGGCGACGCACCAGGATCTGCAGGCGATGTGCGAGGCGAAGACCTTCCGCCTCGACTTGCTCTACCGGCTCAACGCGATGGTGCTCGAGCTGCCGCCGCTGCGAGAGCGGCGTGAAGAGCTCGAGGCCCTCGCCCGTCACTTCCTCATTCTCGCCAATCGGCAGAACCAGCGCCAGATATCCGGGTTTTCCTCTGAAGCCCTCGAGGCGCTGCGCCAGCACGGTTGGCCAGGCAACGTTCGCGAGCTGCGAAATGTCGTCGAGCGCGCCGTGGTCATCGCGGCGGGCAGCGCCATCACCCTCGAAGACCTACCCGCGGCGCTTCGTCGCCTTGGTCCAGCGCCAAAGCCAGCGGCCACGGCTGAAGAGGCCCTCGATGACGCAGAGCTCTTCGAGACCGAGCTCGACTTCAAAGCCGCCTACTGCGCGTGTGATCGGAACAAAGCAGAGACGTCGCGTCGGCTGCGCATCCCCCTGCGCACCTTGATCAACAAGCTGCAACACTACGATCTTGAGGGGTAGGCTTTCGAATATGGTAATCTTCTCTCTACGGCTACGATCGAAGATGGAAGATCTATGAGACTCGTCCTGACTGCGGTGATGCTCCTTTTCATCGGCTGTCACCGCCTGGCTCCATACCCAGGGGCGGAGGCGCAATCAGACGCGGCCATGGTCGAAGATGGGGGGCCGGTGCGCGAGCTCGCGCTTGTGGCTGATGCTGCCGATGCTGGGGATGGGCCCACGCGGGACGTGGCATCGGATACGGCATTCGGGGACGCGGCATTTGGGGACGCCATGGGCGACCGGACTCAAGTCCCGAGCGGGTGGGCGTGGTCCACGGGTGTATCGGATACACATATCAAGAGTGTGGTGGTGCACGTCGACGGTTCCATCACGGCGGTGGGTTGGTCCGGGCTGGCCTCTCAGACGCTCTGCAATGGCACGCTCACGACTCCGGCTCGAGCGCCCATAGGCCTCGTTTTTCGTCTCGATCCCCAGGGCCAATGTCAGTGGGTCAAGGTCTTGGAGTCCACAGAGGAAAGCAGAGCGCTGGCCGTGTCGTTGTACGCCGGTGTGATCTACGTGACAGGGTCTTTCTTGGGCACCATGACGCTCGAAAGTGCTGGAGGTGGAAGCGTAAGCAGCACTGCCAGCGCCTTCAGCGGTAGTCTTTTCGTGGCGGCCTTGCAAGAGGACGGAAAGGCTCTGTGGCTGCAGAGTCGGGGGCCCAGTTTCAACGCTGGGCCGCGGAACGTCGGGCAGGCCATCGTCGCCACGGCCAGCGGCGTATACGTCACGGGCACCGTCAACAACATGAAGATGTCGTCTGTGTGCAATTTCACGGAGTGCATGTTTTCGCTCTACGTGGAGAGCATGAGCAAGGCTGACGGTGGCACGAATTGGAGCCAGACCTACGGAGCGGGCGGCCTCTACGCAGCGGTGGTGTCAGGCCTGGCTGTTGACAGCGCTGGCGGAGTATTCTTCGGGGGGACCTTCAGCTTCGCTGTCACCATCGGTACCGACTCTCTCGCGACCGGAACAAAGACTGGCCGGGCAGGCTTCATCGCCAAGCTCGGTGCTGGGGGCGATGCTCTCTGGGCGAACCAATACGGAAGGGGTAGGTGGGGCAATGAAGCAGCCCAAATCCATGACATCGCCTTGGCGCCAGGGAGCGGAGCCTATGCCGTGGGCGAGTTTGGCCAGACACTCGCCTTCCCCAAAGGGGCCACGGACGCCGTCCATATCCTCACAGCCTCCGCTGCAGAGAGCTATTTCGATGGCTTCTTCCTTCAGGTTCGCAGCGATGGAAGCACCGAGTTTGTCGACCACCTTGGCGCGCCGCAGAGCGATCACGCGTTGAAGAGCATCGCCTTCTCTGATGGCATCATCTATTTGGCGGGCGATGTCACCGGTCCCTATGCGCTGGATAGGGCTCGAAGCGGCAGCAAGAGCGCGTTCGTCGCGACCCACCTGGCGAAGAGCTTTCAAGACCGGGTGCTCTTCACAGCAAGCCCGTCCTCAATCACCGATCTGGAGCCCTTGGGGGCGGGGGTTATTCTCAGCGGTAGCGTGAGCGCCGACAACGTGGAGCCAGCCCTCACGCCGGTGGGTGAGTTGGAGGGCTTCGTCGCTCTGCGAAGAAATTTATGAGAGCCAACCACCAAAGATGATCTACCTCGACCACAACGCCACCACGCCCTTGGCCCCTGAAGTTCGGGAGGTGATGATCGCGTGTCTCACCACGCTCTTTGGCAACCCGTCGAGCCCGCATTGGGTTGGCCAGCAGGCCCGTGCCCGTGTGGACCAGGCGCGCGGAGAGGTGGCAAGCGCCATCGGCGCCGCTGCTGACGAGCTGATCTTCACCAGCGGAGGCACCGAGGCGAATAATCTCGCATTGCTCGGAGTGATGCGTGGGCGTCTCGCGGCTGGCCGGCGCCATCTCTTGGTCAGCGCCATCGAGCATCATTCGGTCTTGGGGCCAGCTGAGCGGCTCCAGGCCGAGGGTTTCGAGGTGGAGCATCTTCCTGTGGGAGCCGACGGGTGTGTCTCGGTGGATCGCGCCGCGGCTTTGTTGCGAGACGATACCGCGCTGGTCTCC
>JAFCZD010000173.1 GCA_019314525.1 Deltaproteobacteria bacterium | reverse complement strand
ATCGATTGCACAAGGAGGTTTTCCTGAGGAATCCGCGAAGTTTTTTTGCCTCAGAACTCTCCTCCGGTGAAGATCTCTTCTAATGCACCCTTGTTCTCGTCACCTCCTCGCAGATGCCATCGATGGACCACACAGGATCATGTCGCGTCGACGTCCAGGCACCTTTCGCCCAGCAGCCTACGCGATCTTTTTGAGCCTGGGTCTTGCGGCGCTCGCGGCCAGCTTCGCGACCTTGTGGTAACAAGTTCCATTGGGTGGATTCCCAAAGATGTGATTGCCCGTATAATCGCCTCATGTCTCAGCAGCACGCGTCATCTAGAGAGGGGCAACTCAATAATCTACTGAAGGTCTATTCGGACCGGCTGGCCCACGCGCCAGAAGATAACGAGTTGCGTCTCAAGCTGGCAGAGGTGCTGCGACTGCTGGGGAAGATAGGCCAGGCGGTCGCGCTCTACGCCAGCGTGGCCTGGGCCTATGCTGTGGCAGGTAATCTTGCTCAAGCCATCGTCCTCTGCAAAGTCATCCTCAGCCTGCAGCCAGAACATAGCCAGACACAGCGCATTCTTGCTCGCCTCTTTGCGAGCAAGCGCATCCGTGACGCGAAGAAGAACGTGGCGGTGGAAAAAGTGGATGGCGGCTGGGTGGCAGACCCTGCCAAGCGCTTGCCCTTCGCGGAGACTTCCCTCGAAGAAATATCGCCCATAGAGAGCGCCCCCCTCAAGACCCTTGATGCCAATCTCTTCAGCGGCGAGGTGTTGCCGCCGCGACCTTCATCGTCGTCGCGGCGTGTGCGCATTTTGGAGCCTGAGCCCGCGCTGATCTCCCAGGTGGTGTCACATGATGAGGTTGGGGGGGCCAAGCCCACAGAGGCCGTGGCATTGGTGCCCACAACGCTCGATGCTGGCATCACGCGCACGGAGAAGCCAACCCAGATAGAGGTCCCCCGGCCCCGAAAGGCCAAAGGAGGGACACAGCCCTTGTCCATCGTGGAACCGGTGAACCGTGGCCAGACCATCGCCCCCCCTGCCCCACAAGAGTTTTCGCCTGGCGTGGAGCAAGCAAACGCACCTCCTGAAGCGTCCCTCGTGCCGCCTGAAGCGCTCCCCCGCGCCACGAAGCCCATGCCCGTGGCTGAGTTGACGACGGCGCTACGGAAGGACGCTGAGTTTGCGTATCGTGAAGGGTGTGGAACCCGTGGGTATATGGCGATTCAGCGGCAGGTTGCCGAGCAGGTGCGAGTCCAGAACCTGGTCGATACCGAGCCCATGGACGATGTGGCGCTGCAAGAGCGGATCGACGTTCTGGCCCCTCCCAGTGATGAGACCCTTGATGGAGATCTTTCGCTACCCCAGATTCCCCTCTTCTCGCACCTCGATGGAGAGGCATTCATCTCCCTCGTGGAGCGCCTCGAGGCACGTGTCTATGGGGCTGGCGAGTTGGTGATCGCCGAGGGTGATCCCGGTGATACCCTCCTCTTTGTCGCAAGCGGCAGCCTCTCCGTCTTCAAACGCGATGGGGCCCGAGAGGTGGAGCTTGCGCCACTGGAATCGGGAGCGTTTTTTGGCGAGTTTGCGTTGCTTACGGACCAGCACCGGCATGCCTCTGTGCGGGCCAAGAGAGAGTGCGAGATTCTGGTGATGCGGCGGGCTATGCTCGCGGATCTCATCCGTGATCATCCCACTGTTCAGCAAACCCTGCGGAGCTTCTACCAGAGGCGGGTTCTGGAGATGGTGCTTGCGACATCCCCGCTCTTTCAAGCCGTTCCAGCAGGTGAGCGGGAGACCCTGGTGGATGAATTCACGACCCGGCGCTTGGCCAAGGACGAGGTCATGGTCGCTGAGGGTGAAGAAGGTAGCGCGTTCTATGTGGTCCTTCTCGGCGAGATGGCCGTGAGCTGCCGCGACGGGGACTCCAAAGAGGAGATCGATGTCGGGCGGATCCAAGAAGGTGATTATTTTGGCGAAATGTCATTGATCTCTGGCTACGCTGCTGAGGCGACGGTGCGAGCAACTCGGGTCACAGAGCTCTTGGTGCTCGACGGGAAGACCTTCTACGAGATGGCGTCCACCCACCCTGAAATATGGGCGGAAGTTCAGCGGGAGTCTGAAGCGCGGGCCAAGGCCAATGACCGAATTCTCGCGGAGCGGCGCTCTCGGGCCCTCCTGCTCTAGAAATCTTAGATGGAGTTTGACGCAGGCGCACTTCATGCATAGCATGTTCATAACCAGCTAGTTTGAAAAGGTTAAAAAGACTGTGAGCGGAGACCCCAGCAACAATTTTTTGGAGTCCGATGGGCTCGATGAACCCACGGTACCCTTTATCCCCGAAGGCGAAGGATTGCTTCGCTACAAGGTGGCGCGGCTCTACGTCTCTCAAGCGGATGGTAAGAGCTTTGAGGTGACAGTAGACTTGCCTCACGTCCGCATCGGGTCTGCCCCAAATAACGACGTCAGCATTTTTGATAGTTCGGTCTCACGGTTCCACTGTGAGCTGCGCTACACGGACGAGGGGTTTCTGCTACGCGATCTGGGTAGCACCAATGGCACTGTCGTGGGTGGCCTACGCGTCAAAGAGGCCCTCCTCCAAGAGGAGGTGGTGATTCAACTCGGTCGCTCGTCTGTACGCTTCGAGCCACAGACAGAAGAGAAACGCGTTGATGCCTCAAATGACGTGAAGTTTGGTCAATTGGTCGGACGCAGCCAGTCCATGCGCGAAATCTTCGGTATCCTGGAGAAGGTAGCGGCCACGGACCTGACGGCGACCATCCAAGGCGAGACGGGTACAGGTAAGGATCTCGTCGCCTGTGCTCTTCATGACGCGAGTCCACGCCGCGATGGCCCCTATGTTGTTTTTGATGCGGGGGCTGTGGCGTCGAACCTCATCGAGAGCGAGCTCTTTGGGCACGAAAAAGGCGCGTTTACTGGTGCAACAGATCAGCGCCAGGGCGCCTTTGAGCGCGCAGATGGTGGTACGCTCTTCCTCGACGAGATCGGTGAACTGGCGCTGGAGTTGCAACCAAAGCTTCTACGCGCCCTTGAGCAACGTGAGGTGCAACGGGTTGGCGGTTCAAAGCGTATCCCCATCGATGTGCGAGTTGTTTGTGCCACCAATCGCTCGTTGGTCGATGAGGTAAAAGCCGGCAGGTTCCGTGACGACCTCTATTTTCGTATCTCTGTCGTTGTGCTCGCCTTGCCGCCTTTGCGAGAGCGTCGTGAGGACATCGAATTGCTCATTAGCGCCTTGCTCAAGGCTCTCGACCCCAAGATGAAAGCCGCTCCCGAGGCTGTCAGTGTGCTGCAGAACTATGATTGGCCAGGGAATGTGCGCGAGCTGCGCAATGTCATCGAGACAGCAGTGGCGATGTGCTCAGAGACGGTCTTGCATCCGCGAGATTTGATCTTCGCGCATGAGCGTGACCTCTCGGCTCAGAAGAGTGGCAACGCCATGTCCCTCGCGGGCAAGACCCTCGAGAGCATCGAGAGCGCCGCTATCGCTCAGACCCTCAGCCATTGCGGCGGGAATCGCAGCGCCGCCGCGCGCGCCCTGGGCATCGCGCCTTCGACGCTCTACCTCAAACTGAAGAAATACAACATCGGCTAGAGCTTGCGCGATAGCTGCGTTGCTCTCATCACAAGCTCAGGCCTACCTGAGAGCGATTCAGTGGCCCATCCTTAACGGGTTCGGAGGGTCAAGTCTGCGCGGATGCCTTGGGGCGCTACCTCTGCTCCCAATGTCACATCTTCTAGGGTGTCGAAGGCGTCGATGGCTGGTGTGAGGATGAGACGCAGGGGTAGAGGCAGGTCCACCTTCTTCAGCATTACGCTTAGTTTAGCAAGGTCTTGGTAGAGCACCTGTCCCCGGTCGCTGTCGAGAAGCCGCTTCGCCCGTGGGTTGCTGAGGTGGTCCCGGATGCTGGCACCCCCTTCTTCCATCAGCGCCACCGCGCCGTCGAATTGCTCGGGCGTGGTCACAAGGAAGATATTATTCACCACAGACCATGTGAGGGTCTTTTCCCCTGCGGTCGAGAGATGAAAGATCTTTCTCCTACCCTTGCTACGTGTACGAACTGCATGGCGGTTCACCACCAAGAAGCGTTCGATTCGATCGAGGAGCTTCGCGGCATGTTTTGGGTCTTTCACCTGCGCCATGGCCACCAGACCAAGACCAAATAGCCGAGAGCTTGGTTGGTTTGCAACCATCGCTGGTGGGAAGAGAGCGAGGGCGAAGCGACCAGCGAAGGCTCCCAAGATATCCTTGTTCAAGTTCAAGTTATTACGTTGCTCCCAGCGATCGATAGCTTGGTAGAGGTCCCGCTTCTGGCGTGGCGGCAGCAACTGAATGGCATGATCGAAGAGTTGTTTGGGGTGCACTGAGACGCGGCCAGCGAGTAAGGCTTTGGCGCTGATGTAGCGTGCGAATGGTGGCGCATCCCCTTCCCCGCTCAGTATCTCGCGCAGCACTCCATGCCGAGCTTTGGGCACGGAAAGCAAGGCTTTGAGTTCGAGTCGGGTGTGCTCAGCATGCCAGGCGAAGCTCAGGCCTTCGACATAGGAGAGCAGCCCCTCTTGCAGTTCGAGTTCATCGTTGAGGGTCTTTTTGCGATGCCTCGATGCAAAGCGGCTCAACGCCTTGCTTCGTGCTGTGACCCGCCGCCGCACCGCTTTGGCGTCGATGTAGGCCAACACGTCAAAGCGGGTGAGTGCCTTTCGTGCGTCCATGAAGGTCTGGTTCTGCTTGATGCTCTTTTTGACCTTGGTCAGAGCCTTGAGTTTCACCAAGACATCGTCAGAGGTCTTTCCCATGAGCGTGACCACCGCGATGAGGTGATCGTGGTGAAAGGCCCAGCCCGCGATGCTACCTCTGGCTGAGCTGGGCTGGTGCTTGGCAAGGGTCGCCTTGAGACCGTCTTTGACTTGGTCTGCAAAAGAGATGGCGCCTGATGAGTGGCGCGTCAGCTGTCGACGCAGATATTTATCAAGAGCGGGGCCGTCCATGACGGGCATCACCAACGCAATCATTCCTTCGTTGTCGACGCTGACTACGAGCCCTGCCTTGGGGTCGACGCCCTTGCTGCGAAAGCTCTTGGTATCGGTGAGGTCCAGACCAAACTCGCGCTTGAGCATGCTCAGGCGCGAGCGGGTCAGCGCTTGGGCCAAAGGGCCTTTGGTTACACGGTTGAGGAAGGCGAGGTTGGCGACCACCGCCTTGTGCAGTGATGGAATTTCCAAGACAGCCGCGGCATCGGCCTGGACATATTGGAGGGGCCCCTGGCCCTCACAGCCGCCACAACCGGCGGGCGATAGCAGGGGTGATAAGAAGATGACGCCCAAACCCAAGAGGACCCATGGCCTGCGTCGAGAGGTGCAGGTGCTTTTCATCGAGTTCATGTTCGCGTCGTTCTTTGTGCAGCGAAACCAAAGAACCAGGTGAAGGCGACGACAACCAAGGCGTGTTGAATCTCCTTGGATGCGATGCGGGCCGGGATCTCGACCAAGGGCACCCGTACGATCTCAATGTCCTCGTTGTCATCGAGACAAGGTTCGCCTTCAAACGTCAGATCCGTCGCCAAGAAGGTGCTGCAGCGGTTATTCTGTATCGCTGGGTTGGGTTCGATCTCACCCACCATCTCGATGGTGCTCGCCAGATAACCCGTTTCTTCACGCAATTCGCGTCCTGCAGCTTCTTTCGCGTCGCGATCTTCGGCGTCTACCATTCCTCCGGGGATCTCCAACGTGAGCGCGTCGTTGCCATGCCGGTATTGGCGGATCATCAGCACGTCCCCTGCTGTGGTGAGAGGGATCACGTTGACCCAATCAGGGGCGTCGATGACTGTGAATTGGCCGTCCTTGCCTGTCCTAGGGGAGCGCGAGGTGTGGCGATAAACACGGAACACCTTGGCGTCCACCAGTAGTTCGCGTGTAGCGGTTGGCCACTTCTCGATCATAGGCACTAGAGTTTCTGAGGCATGGCGAAACGGAGCAGTTCCATCTCTTGCAGGGCCCGAACTCGGCCCTCATCCCAGGCGATGGTGTCGCTGATTCGCAGTGCTTCGTCAATATTGGTGCGAGCGCCCTCGGCGTCTCCCCGGACGCGTCTAAGACGAGCAAGCGCCAGCATCAACTCTGCGAGACTGGTGCGATCCCCAACCTGTCGGGAGAGGTCGATTCCCTGCATAATGCGCATTTCGGCCTCTGAGTGCTCGTTGTTGGCGTTATGCAGGCCCACCAACTTTGTCACCACCTGAAGTTTTCCAGCGATGGAGTGCATTCGATCCGCGTGGGTCAGCGCGTCAAGTAGATATCCGCGCGCACGCTCGGGGTAGCCGATCTGCATCGCTGTGTTAGCAGCGTCCACCAATGCGTACCAACCCATCTTCTTCGCTTGCTTCGCAAGAGACATGGCCTCGAAGAGCAGCCCCCCTGCCCGTTCGCGCTCCCCCATCAAGCCTTGAGCTCGAGCGAGTTCACGGGTGACTTCTCCCTGTAGCGTGGGCTCCCCTGTGCGCTCAGCATCGGAACGCGCAAGTAACAAGTGGCGCCCCGCGCGCTGAAGATTCCCTCGCTCGAGATCCAGTCGCCCCAACTCCAAGCGCAAGCGTGCGCGGTCAATATCTGCCCCAGCAGAGACCGAGAGTACCTCAGCCAACACGCCCTCGGCCGTGAGGCTGTCGCCCATTTGGCGCAGCACGTCGGCCAGCTTCAGCGCCAAGGAGACGGCCATGTCGTCGAGTTCGAAGGCTGAGACGCGACCTCTTCCCCACTCGCGGCGTACAAGCGCCAAGGCCTGCATGTAGTGGTGAATCGCCGCAGAGGTGTCCAGGCAACGCATGGCCCACTCGCCTGCACTTTGCAGCTCCTCCACAGCGTCTGGACCATCATCCGCCTGGAATGCATGGTAGGCGATGGTCATCACGGGGGCGTCGGTCTTGCGTAAGAAGGCTGCGACCTTTTGGTGCATTTCGCGGCGTACTTCGGCGGGGATCGACGAGTAGACCACCATGCCCACCAATCGGTGAGAGAACATGAAGCGTTGATGTGCTTGGTTTCGTGAGTGCGCGCCCCGAGCCCGCACTAGCATCCCACGCTCGGTCAGCGTCTCGAGTTGCGCGGGCTGCAGAGTCTCCCCACGAAGTTTTGAGATAGTGTCTGCAGAGACATCGTCGTTGTAGACAGCCATCCACTGCAGCACTGAGCGATGGGATTGGCCCATGTGTTGTGCGCGCGTCGCCACCAGGTCTGCAAGATTTTGCGGTGGCTCCGTCAGCCCCTCGTGCACCATCCCATAGACCCACTGCTCAATGAAGAGGGGATGGCCACTCTTCAGACGACTGATGCGCTCCACAACTTCGATGTCAGCGGCGTCACCAAGCATCTGCTCGGCGATCTGCAGCGCCTGATCCACTGGGAGCGGACGGATTCGTAGCGACTGGAACTCCGCTGGCCAGTCGGTGTCTGCGTCTGGACGGTGTGCGACTACGAGGGCAAGGTTGCTCTCCCCTAGGCTGGTCAACGTCCGACAGAGATCGCGGGACAACGTGTCGCAGCGCTCATATTGGTCAAAGATGAGCAGCAGCTTGGTCCCCTCGGTTGCTCGCCGAATGAGAGTCCGGAAGGAAGCGGCGCGCTCTTGTCGTCGCACATCCGCGGGCATCTCATCGAGGTGATTCGGGAGGCCGAAGAGTTGCTGCAAGCCGGGGATGTCTTCAGCCACCAGGCCCAAGGAACGAGCCGCCTGTAGCAGCGTGGCGGAGTCATAATCTTCGCTGCGCACACCCAAACAGTGCAGCGCCACTTGTTGCGCGGTATGGAGCAACTCTGGAGCCCAGCCAGCACCAGGGATCGCGCGGAAGACGTCATAGCCCCGGTCACGCCCCATGGTCACCAGTTCATCAACGATACGTGACAGGCCGGTCCCCACCTCACCCTCGATACGCAGGGCACCTCCCCTGTCTTGTTCGAGGAAGCGGCGTAGCACAAGGAGTTCACGGTTGCGTCCCACCAGCTCTTTGGGGGGCCGTAGCTGAATAGCGAGCTGTTGATTCGGGGTGGGGGTGGGGGTCTGAGATTTCTCGAGTTGGTTGGCCAGCTCGCCCAAGCCTTGCTCTCCGAGGAGATCAACGAGCACATCTGGCGAGCTCAGCCGTGGGTCGTGTTCTGGCCAAGCTCCAGCAACTCGAGCCCACGCTGTGAGCACATCGTAGAATTGCGCGGCGGAGCTGATACGGTCGTCAGGTTCCTTGGCCAACGCCCACATCGCGATGGACTCCAGCGATGTGGGGATCTCCAGGTCGGGACGACGACCCTTGAGCGAGGGCACGGGATCCTGGACGTGGGACATCATCGTTGCCACCGCAGAGCTGCCGCGAAAAGGTACGGAAGATGTCAGCAACTCATAGAGGATCACGCCCATGGAATACACGTCGCTGCGTGCGTCAAGGGCTTCGCCGCGGGCCTGCTCAGGAGACATATACTCGGGTGTGCCAGGGACAAGGCCAGGGGTCGTCACCGACCGGTCCTGATGGTCGAGCATTTTTGCGATGCCAAAATCGAGCACCTTGACGAAGTCCTTTTCTGGACTGTGACCAAGCAGGAAGATGTTTTCGGGCTTGAGGTCGCGATGGATGATCTTTTGCTGGTGTGCCGCTTCCACCGCTTGCAGAGCCTGGCAGAGGATATCAGCCACACGGCTCAAGGAGAGGGGGAACTCGTCGCGCACCACTA
The DNA here is from genome assembly GCA_019314525.1 of Deltaproteobacteria bacterium. Classification (GTDB taxonomy): domain Bacteria; phylum Myxococcota_A; class Polyangia; genus JAFCZD01. The sequence goes on along the minus strand of JAFCZD010000173.1, from coordinate 2,866 downwards.
CATCCAAGGATCGTCCCCGCAAGTGCTCCATTACGATGTAGAGCATCCCGACCTCGGTCTGGCCAAAGTCCAGCACCGCGATGCTGTTGGGGTGATTGAGGGAACTGGAGGCACGAGCCTCATTGGTGAAGCGAGCGGCTGCCGTCTCGTCACCCAAGAGGTGACGGTGCATGATCTTCACCGCAACTGTGCGTCCCACGCCTTTCTGTTCGGCGCTAAAGACCTTGCCCATTCCTCCCGACCCGATGACTTCACGGAGAATGAACTTCTGAGCGATGGTGGTGCCCAGCAAGGGTTCTCGATCAGAGCGTGTGCCGCTCTCTTCTAGGTCGGAGCCGCAGGCGGGACAGAAACGATGGCTGTCGAGGCATGGAGCCTTGCATTTACCACAGGAAAGCATGCAGTTCGGAGCCTATCATGGTCTTGGCGTGTTGCACACGAGGAGCAACATAAAGAGTTGAGCGCTTGCGAGAGGCACCACAATCGTCTATCTACCCACCACCAGGTGTAGCCAGATGTAATCGGGACGGTTACATATCCCGACTTCGAGCTGCCGCGCCAGCGCCAACCCAGGTTGTGGCTCGCCGGACGAGCCGAGGAGCGCAGAACGAGATGCAAATCCTCAGGGCACGTTATAAGGATACAGAAGCATTCTTGGCCGCTTATCAGGGGCAGTTCTTGCACGGTGGGCTCTTTATCCCCACCCGAGCTGCCTTGCGCCTCAGCACCCAAGTGCTGCTCGATGTACGATTTCCCGAGTTACGCAGCAAAGTTCTCGTCCGAGGCGTGATCGCGTGGCGACGACCAGGGCGACATCGCATGGGTTTGCGCGCGGGAGTTGGCTTGGAGTTTCTCGCGAGCGAGCGACACACCCGAGAGTTTCTACTCGCTGTGGCACGAGGGGATGTGGTCGATCTCGTGCAGCGCCGGCACCGACGCCTGCCCGTGGAGCTGGATGTGGCCTGGCGCACCCGAGACGTGACAGAGCGCTATATCAGCCGTCTGGACGATATCGGCGAGGGCGGCGCGTTCATACATACTCGACGCTTCATGAGCGTTGGGAGCTTGGTGATGCTCGAGGTGATGCCCCCCGGCGGTCAGGCGCCCATGAAGATCGAGGGCCGCGTGGCCCGCACCCACCACACCGAAGGTGAGGAGGGGCTCGGCATCGAGTTTCGCTGCCGTGACAGTGGCGGCGTGTCGAGTTTCGCTGCCGTGACAGTGGCGGCGTGCGACGCCTCCGAGAGCTCGTTCGGCGTTTGATGGAAGAACGCGTTCAGTTGGTGGCCGCTGTCGGGTAGCTGTTTTCTTTGCCTCTCTCCTGCTTCTCTCCTGCTTCTCTCCTGCTTCTCTCCTGCTTCTCTCCTGACGAACTCAACGAAGCTCAAATTAAAACCCCATACGATTTCTAATAGGCTCCAACTGAGTGACCCATCAGCGAAGCCCAAGGGCCGAGGCCTTTGCCCGTCGTGTATCGCCAAACGCTCGGCGCTTACGGCGGCCCACGTCTGCGACGCCGTATTGCCCGTATCGGCAGTGGACCTTGTCGCTGCCCTTTGCGCTGCGGTGTCGGCTGATCCGCGACAGCGGCCTCTTCGCGCGGGTGGTCCGCACCTTTGTGCGGACGGTGTTCAGCTGGCAGCGCCGTCAGGCCAAGGCGATGGGGCTGTGCAATGTCCACACGGGCAGCGTGACCTTCGCGCAGAGATTTGGATCTCTCCTGCAGTTAAATCCACACGCCCACAGCTGGCTGCCCGATGGGGTCTTCGTCGAGACAGAGGAGGGAGAGCTGCGCTTTGTACGCTGCGCAGGGAATATGTATCGCTCGCGGACGACTCATCGCAGGAGACTCGTTGTCGAGAGGAGTGAGCCAAGGTTGGCGTAGGTCGCCCTACTGAATCAAGATCTCTGCTGTGTTCTGCATCAACTCTGCGTGCGTCTCCAAGATGCACGTTCCGCTCGCATTCGCGGTGACGATGCCTGTATTTGCGTCGAAGTTGACGAGGGCCGGTGTCTTCACGCTCAAAGATGCGCCAGAGAAGTTGTCGGCGCGGACATCGGTCAAGCGCCCACCATTTTCATACAGCAGGTCTACAGACACTGATGTTTGCTCGTCAACGCTGAGCTGCTCGAGGAAGGGCCGCACCACGACCTGGGCGAGCTGAGGTTCTTGTCGACGCAACAAGAAATAGAGGATGCTCTTGATCCGACGTGACCACGCTTGTTCGTCGTGCTTGGCGTTCATCACCTCGAGGTAGCCGAGGTCTTCATTCTCGCGCCAACCCAAGCTCACGAGCTTTTCAGCGAAACGTCTGTTGCGATCGATATAGGAGCTACGCCCCAGCGCGTCTTTTGCGTTCTCTTCGTTGCCAGCATCGATCCAGTAGCGCACGGGTTTTTTAGCGCCCGCGTAGGCTTCGAGCTCTGCCAGCAGCGCGACGCCGTTGCGCCAGAAGGCGGTAGAGACACAACCTGCGTGGCCAAAGACCTCTGGATGGGTCCACGACTGATAAAAGGAGATGATGCCGCCAAAGGATGAGCCCATCACCAGGGTGTAATCGGGCTGAGATCGGGTGCGGTAGTGATGGTCGATGTAGGGTTTGAGGCTGTGGATCAGCCATTGGGTGTAGGCTTGCTTCGCGTCCCCCACGGTGGTGTCGTCTCCTACATATTCTCTGGTGCGGTCCTCGGTGTTGTCGATGCCCACGATGATCGCAGGTTCGATCAGCCGCTCGAGCTCCAGCTCGTCGTAGTGCTCATCTACCATCCACTCGGCACCAAAGGTGGCGGTGTTGGCCTCGAAGAGGTTCTGACCGTCGTGAAAATAGATCACAGGATAGCGCCGGGTGCCGCCATGATAGTCTGC
>JAFCZD010000656.1 GCA_019314525.1 Deltaproteobacteria bacterium | reverse complement strand
CGGAGCCTCCTAGCTGCTACATGCCTTATCGGCTCGATGGCACCCAGAGTTGCGTCCTTTCTTCCCAACAGGCGAATCCTGGGGCGGCCAATCTTCCTTGGCGCAGATGAGCGACGCTGGCGCGGTCCTTGGACCGCCATCCGTCCTGCCTCTCAGCAAGCGTAGAGATGCTCGGCGATCTCCCCTTGGCTGTTGCAGTGAAAGAGAAACGCCGTGCTGCCTTTGTGGAAGGCTCCGCAGTTGTAAAACCCAATGCCCACGTCGGACCTGTAGATGCCAGGGCGGTGGGTATGCCCGAAGATGAAGTCCATGTTGCGGGCTGAGATTTCTGGATAGAAGGGGCGCACGTAGTTGAGCAGGTAGTCGCCCGAGCGCTTCACCAGCCCCTCGTCCAAAGGACAGTTGCGAATGTTGCAGGCGTGGTCGCGGCCTTTGGCCATCTCTTCTTCGATGTAGCTCTCGAGGGCGGAGTAGACCCACTCGGGGATCTTCTCGTGGAGCTTTTTGCTGACCCACTCGCTGAGCATGTTGGGTAGTGCGCTCAGGGTGCTTCGTAATTTCGTGTCCACCATCTTCTTGAGGCGGTACTCGTAGAAGCGCTGCAGAATGCTCTTGAGCTGCGCTGTGTCGCCAGCCGAGACCCGCTGGTAGATCTGCTCGATGGGACCATTGGCGCCGTGTCGGCCGCACTGACCAAAGGAATACCAGATGAACTCGATCCAGCCTGAGTTGATCGCCTCGAGGTCTTCGAGGCTTGAAGCGTCGAGCCCGAGCAGCTCTTTGTAGAGGTCGGACATCAGGTGGTAGAGGTCTTCGAGGAAGTGCCCATGGTGGATCACGATGGCGCTGGAACCGTTTTTCGGGCACCAGATCGAATTGGGATATTCCACCCGCAGCGGCGTATCACCAGAGCTCACAAGGGCATCGAGGGCGTGCTCGAGGTAGCTCTCGCGGGTCTTGGCGGCAAACCCTTGTGGCACATGCTGACCCTGCGCGAAGACACCGTTGCCTTCGTTAGAGGCGAGCCAAATGTGATGGTCGTGGTTTCCGGGGACGTAGACGACCTCTTTGACCTTTCCCTCCACCGCTTGCATGAGAGCCAGAAAGTCGCTGAAGGCCTCATGGTAGGTGGCCAGCGAAAGATCCAGCACGTCTCCAGCGAGGACGAGGGCATCGATTTGCCCCGATGACTCGCCGATGGCGTCGATGGCGTTGGCGAAGCGCTGAAACTCTTCGGGGGCGTCATGGAACACAGACTTTGCCTCGCCAAGGTGCAGGTCCGAGCAGACGACGATGTTGTTGAAGTCGAGGTGCACATCGTTCTTCATGGTTTCCTCCCCAGAAGGTAGAGCGGTAGGAGTGAGGTGAGTGTGGTTGAGCGCATGGGGACTCTCCGGGGTGGGTACCTTCTTCTTGCTATTTGCATGGTGCTCGAGCAGTTTTACCGTTAAACTGCTCGTGATGTATACACGTTCCTTAATAGCTCCTGATCATTCATTTTTTCTCTTCGGTCCGCGATCCACTGGGAAGTCGACGTGGTTGAGATCATCGTTCGCCACGGCTCTCTGGCACGATCTTCTGCGTAGTGACGTGTATCTGCCCCTGGCTCGCGATCCCTCGTTGTTGCGACGGCGTGTGCTCGCGCTTCCTCCTGGGAGCATGGTGATCGTTGATGAAGTTCAGCGTATCCCAGCCCTTCTCAGTGAGGTCCACGCTATCATCGCAGAGAGAGCCGACGCCTATACCTTCGCTCTCAGTGGGTCCAGCTCACGCAAACTGCGGCGGATGGACGTGGATCTGCTGGCCGGTCGCGTTTTCGAGCGCCAATTTTTCCCGCTCACCACGATGGAGCTCGGTGAGGATTTCGATATCGCGCGCGTCTTGCAATTTGGCACGCTACCCAAGGTTTGTGCGGAGCCGCAGCATGCTGTCGATATCCTTGAGGCCTACGTCCACACCTACCTGCAGCAAGAGATCCAACAAGAGGCGCTGGTCAAAGATATCGGCTCCTTCAACCGATTTCTTGAGGTCGCCGCCATCATGAATGGCCAGATCGTCAATACCGCTGGGATTGCGCGCGATGCAGCTGTGGCTCGTCCTACGGTGCAGCGCTACTTTTCGGTCTTGATCGATACGCTGATTGGTAGCTGGCTCCCAGCTTGGAATCCACGGATCAAGGTGAAGGAGGTGGCCAAGAGCAAATTCTACTTTTTCGATCCTGGTGTGGTGAGGGCACTTCTGGGCATGCTTCGCGATCCGGTAGAGCAGGCTCATAGGGGCCCTCTGCTCGAAACTCTCGTCTACCATGAGCTTCGGGCTCACATGGCCTATGCCGGGATAGGCGGCAAGCTTTCCTTCTGGCGCACACCCAGCGGCGGCGAGATTGACTTCATTTGGTCGCGAGGTGGTCGCCATCTAGGTTTCGAGGTCAAGGTCTCATCGCAGTGGCGGCGTGAATGGGGTGCTCCGCTGAAGCGGCTCTGTGGCGAGAAGGCTCTCGATGCAGGCTTCGGCATCTATTTGGGCGCCGACGAGCTTCGCGATGGCTCCCTTCACATTCTTCCCTTCGAGACCTTCGCTCGTCGTCTGGCTGCGGGCGAGTTGATTGGGTGATGGGTGTTCTTGGGGCGAAGTGATAGGCTGCGGCAAAGCATGAGCCGGGAGTCTTGGTGTCCGAACACGTTAGTTGTCCCTTCTGTTCGCCTGACCCTGCCCGCGTGCTTCATGAGCAGGACCTCTGCTTTTCTCTCTGGGATGGCTATCCCGTTAACCCAGGCCACGCATTGGTGATCCCGCGCCGCCATGTCGCAAACTACTTCGATGCCACACGTGAAGAGCAGTATGCGCTTCTTGACGCCATCGACGAGACGCGGGCGGCTATCCTTGAGCAGCACAAACCCGATGGTTTCAATATTGGGGTCAACATCGGCCTCGCCGCGGGGCAGACCATCTTCCACCTCCATATCCATGTGATCCCCCGCTACGCCGGAGACGTGGACGATCCCACCGGTAGCGTGCGTCATGTGATCCCGGATAAGGCTAACTATCGGGGCGACGTGTCACGCTCGAAGGGGGAGAGTTAGCGGGCATGCTGGGGGTGGATAGAGCCAAGATTGCACGTTGGACCGATGAGTGGGGTGTGCCTGGTCTCGAGGCGAGTGTGTCTTTGAGGGTGAACCCTCGGTTGCGTGTTTCGCTGGCGCGATGCGACGTGCATCGTCGGGCGATTCGCGTTCATGCGGAGTTGGAAAGACAGCCGCTTGCTATTCGCG
>JAFCZD010000655.1 GCA_019314525.1 Deltaproteobacteria bacterium | reverse complement strand
AGGCCCCCAGTGAACGCGACCTCTGTGGTGTTTACGACAAAAGCCACCGCTTCAGCGAAGATATAGTCGATACGAATGGAGAAGTTCGGAGCGCAACACGTGGATCCAGGATCGCTTGGACTTGCCACCCGAAACGTGTCCAGCATGGTGGGTGGACCGGCCAGCATTGCCGAAATCGCGTCGCTCTGCTGCACATCGTTGAAGTCGCCAACCACCACCCGTGGCAAATGGCGCGCCTGATGTGACACCAAGAGTCCACTGATGGCTTGAGCTTGCGCTGTGCGATCTTCAGCCGTCTCGCTGATGGTCAGATGGGTCACATAGAAGAGGAAGCGACTGTCCCCCTCGTCTAGCTCTCCCCAAAGCACCTTGCGCGGGAAAAAACCATCCCCTTGGGGCAACGTGATCTCCCCGCTCGCAAGGATCGCGCCCTTGCGCGCCACGATAGCCAACCCCTCATCGTATTTATCCCAGGCCAGATGTGTCCGGGTCCACCGGTATTCCCATGCGTCTCCGCTGCGTTGCTCCAACGCCAACACCAACCGCGCGGCGACATTATCGCTGCCATCCCCCGCCGTCTGACAGACCTCTTGCAAACCCAAGACGGTGATGCCCCGCTGCAGAACTTCGTCTGCAATCCCCGCGATGCGCTTCTCAGGACCGTTGTTGAAGCAATAGGCGTTGAGGGTAGCCACGCGGAGGGGCTCAGGAGGGAGATCGGGGGTCAGGTCAGGGGTCAGGTCGGGTAGCCCCTCTGCCAACACCCCGTCCACCAACGTATCCCCCGAGGTCTCTGGGGCGCCATCGAGGTCGAGGTCGCGGGTCGGCGAAGCGTCCCCTGGCGCGTCCTGGCCGAGGTCCGAGGGCCTGTTCTCGCCATTGGAGCACCCCACCAAAAGCAACACGATTGAGAAAAGAAGGGTCGAAAAAAATGCCTGCACACCCCATATTTGCCATATGAAGCTCCCACCAGCAAGGGGCCTCGCGAGGAGCGATGAAATGCGATCCAGTGACTTACTCGCCTTTTCAACCCGTGAGTACACCTATCTCTGTGATGAAATGTGCGCCTTGGCCAGCTACGAGCGCGGCACAGTGGAGGTGCGATCCTTCCCGGATGGCGAACGCTACCAGCGCATCGCCAGTTCCGTGGAGAAGCGTGACGTGGTATTGGTGGGTGGCACGAGCTCTGATACCGCCACCCTCGAACTCTATGATCTGGCCTGCACTATCGTTAACTATGGCGCTGAGAGCTTGACGTTGGTCATCCCCTATTTCGGCTACTCCACCATGGAGCGCGCCGTACGCCCAGGCGAGGTGGTCACCGCGAAGACCCGAGCTCGCCTGCTCTCGGCCATTCCACCGGCCTACGCGGGCAACCGCGTGTTGCTGCTCGATCTGCATGTACCAGGCATCGCCCACTACTTCGAAGGGCATATCAGCCCGCACCATATTGACGGAAAGCCCTTGATCAAGACCGCGGCCAAAGCGCTCGCGGGTGATGCTCCTTTCGTCCTGGCCTGCACCGACGCAGGGCGCGCCAAGTGGGTTGAAGCCCTGGCAAACCTCATGGGTGTCGGTGCCTCCTTCGTCTTCAAGCGCCGCCTTGACGATCGACGCACGGAGGTTCGCGCTGTCAGCGCACAAGTCCAAGACCGCTTCGTGCTGATCTACGATGATATGATCCGCACAGGAAGCTCGCTGATCAACGCGGCGATGGCCTACCGTGACGCAGGTGCCCGCCGCATCGCGGCCCTCACGACCCACGGCCTCTTCCCCGGCGACGCGTTGGACACTCTGCGCAAAAGCGGGCTCTTCGAGACGATCATCGCCACCAACAGCCACCCTCGCGCCCATCAGCTCGCCGACGATTTTCTCGAAACACTCTCTGTGGCGCGCCTCTTGGTGCACGCTGTGGGTGCCACAAGCTCAAAAGAGGACAAGGCCCCATGAAGATCTCCCCCAACATGCCTCAACACACCTTCTGCGCCCTAGATATCCTTTTCTAGCCCTGTCCGCTCTGGCACAATGCGCGCCATGGAGTACACCCATGCCCCCTAGCGACTGCTCTGCTAACGTCCTCATCGTTGGTAGCTCGAACTTCGACCTCGTGGTCCACGCCCAGCATCTTCCTGGCCCTGCCAATACCGTCCTTGGAGGAGACTATCGCACCTCTCCAGGTGGCAAAGGCGCCAATCAGGCCGTCGGCTTGCAGCGCCTTGGCACTCCCGTGCGCTTCCTTTCTCGTGTGGGATGTGACCCTTATGGTGCGAAGATCCTCGAGCAACTCGACGAGGAAGGCATCTCCACAGAGTTCGTCCAACGAGATGACGAGCTCCCCTCGGGCCTGGCGCTGATCACCATCGACGGTGACGGCGCGCGCTCTGTCGTCGTGTCTCTCGGAGCCAACAGCAAGGTCGTCGAAGCCAACGTCGAGGCCTTCGTTGCGGCCAGCCCCGCAGGAGGGATCCTCCTCACTCAGCTCGAGATACCCGCGAGCATCGTGCATCATCTACTGCGCCTCGCGAAACGATCCGACAAACAAACAGTGCTGCACGCCTCTCCGGCCGTGGCCAACTTTCCCCGGGACGCCCTGCCCCTCGTGGACCTCCTGGTGCTCAACCAAAATGAGCTGCGGGAGTTGAGCGGGCGCCCTGCCCAACACATAAAGACAGCCACCGCTGCCGCTCAAGAACTCATTCGAGCGGGCGCAAACCGGGTGCTCGTCACCATGGGCATGCGGGGAGTGCTGGTGGTCAGCGAAAAAGACGGGCAGTTCATCTCTGGCTTCAAACTCCCGGTGGTGGACAACACCGTGGGTTCCAGCGCCTTCGTCGCAGGCCTCGTGCATCACCTCTCAGAGCTCGGAGATGCCACATGGGATGACAACGCCAGCATGGAGGCGGCCGTGCGCTTCGGGCTTGCCGCCATGGCCTGCTCCCTTGGGCGCTCGGGTGGTCAAGCCTCCCTCGCCTCCCGTGAAGAGGTGGAAGAAGTCCTCAGCGGTGAGAAGGTGCTCCACAGCACCTTGCCTGCCGACACCCTCGAAAACCTCACGTTACACGCCAAGAATATTCGGCGACGCATCATCCGCATGCTCAGCGCTGCGCGCTCGGGGCACCCGGGCGGCTCCCTCTCTTCTGCGGATATCCTGACATCCCTCTACTACTACGCCATGGCCTACAAGCCGCAGAACCCAACCTGGCCCAACCGCGATCGGCTGGTGCTCAGCAAAGGACACGCGGCGCCCTTGCTCTACAGCACGCTCATCGAAGT
>JAFCZD010000172.1 GCA_019314525.1 Deltaproteobacteria bacterium | reverse complement strand
AACTGTGTTAACGTAGCTGCGCATTGCGATAATAGAGTCCTTGGAGGATGCCATGCGTGCATGCGTCGCTCGATTAGCTATCCCGTTTCTCATGATTGTGCTCTTGGCGGCCCCCATGGAGGCTGATGCCAGGCCTTCTCGGGCTCAGATTCGGGCGGCCAAAAAGGCCTTCAAGTCTGGGCAGCGGCACTACAAGGCCAAGCGTTGGGCGAAGGCCATTGTTCAATTCAAAAAAGCCCATGAGATTACCAAGGATGGGTTGGTCATGGGGCAGATCGCGTTGGCCTTCGAGAAGGCCGGTGACTTCAAGCGCGCCCTTGCCTCGATCAAAGTCTACGGCGAGGCGCTACCCCAATCTGATCGCGCCTCTGTGGACGAGATGATCACCCGTTACGAGGGCGACGTCGCCGCGGGCAAGAGCAAGCACCTGCGCTTGCCAGGTGAGCCCGAGCCAGAACCTGAACCCGTCACGCCCCCTCCAAAGGAGCCTGAGGGCGAAGCTGGGAAGATCAAAGACGCCTTCAGCGCAACCAACGAGGCCCCCCTTGAGACCCAGCCGCGCTCGCGTTTCTGGACGTGGGTGCTCGCTGGCAGCGCTGCGGCCCTTGGCGTGAGTTCGCTCGTGGTGGGCATCAGCGCCCAAAGCAAGTACAGTGAGCTCGAAGATGGGTGCGGCGCCACGGGTAGCTGTTCAGATGGGGACGTAGACTCTGTGCGCTCCCGCGCTATCGCCACCGACGTCCTCTGGGGAACCGCGCTGGCGGCAGGCATTGCGGCTGGGGTGCTTTACTTCCTCGAAGGGAAAGGCGAGTCTCGTGACGATGGGTCCGCTTCGGAGCCGGACGAGTCCGAGAGTGACGAGGAAGAGGAAGAGGAAGACGATCTGGTCAAGGGCTTTCGCCTCGCTCCCATGTTCGGGGGCGGGACGGTGGGTCTTGGTGCCGAGATTCGCTACTAAAAGGGATGACGCTACTAAAAGGGATGACGCTACTAAAAGGGATGACCATGAGCACGCTGCATAACACGATACGTTATTACAAGAATATGGGTCTGGTCGTCGCATGCGTCGCCCTGGTGGCCTCTGGTTGCTCTGCAGTGCTCGACACGGATGCTCTTCAAGAGGGGTCGGATGATGCAGCCCCCTACGATGTCAGCGCCAGCTATAAGGGCATGCGGGCTATGCCAGCACAAACCCTCGCCTTGGCAAGCGAAGGTGATTTCGCCTTTCATTGGGCGCCTCTCCCAGGACAGCCCAATGGCTGTGACTTGTCGTTGCAAGTTGGCAAAGGGGTCGCGCTGCAGGTCTTCGCCCGCGATGGGAAGCCTTTCGCGCGCCTAGGCCTCTCCGTGGTGCCGCTGAAGGCCCATGATACCTATCGAGTCAGCTATCGTCGTGATGGGAAAGAGCTGCGCCTTTCGCTGCACCGTGGTGAGAAGATCCTCTCACGCCACACCCTCTCTGCTGGGCGCCTGGGCCTCCTCATAGCGCCCGCTCCCGTGGGCGGCAGCCGTGTGATGCATGTCGCGTTGGGTTCGCAGCCCACGCATCTCCCAGCCGTGGCTCTTTTTCGTCCCTAGCTGGCATTCCTGGCCGGCCGGTTGATTCTCCTCAAGCGAGGCTCTTTCTTCTCACAGTGGCATGTGGGCCATAGGTCCTACCCGTGGATCGTCGTGATCATCGCGTTCGTGCCACGCTTGCTTTTTGGTTTTCAGCAGTCTGAGCTGCCAACCTACGAACGCCTCCAAGGGGGCGATTCTATCTTCTATCACCGGGTCGCCGCGGGGGAGGCCACCCCACAACGAGCCTATTTCCACTCTCCCCTTTATCAGCACTTCGTCGCAGGAGTCTACGCAGCCACAGGTCCCCAGCCGGGCGCTGTACGTTGGCTTCAACACGCCCTTGGCATCCTCGCCGCGTATCTGGCCTATCTCCTCGCCTTGCGTCTCTTTGCTCGCCCCGTGGTCGCGTTGCTCGCCGGGGTGTTGGTGGCGCTGCTCGGCCCAGCCATTTTCTATGAGGGGCACCTGATACCCGCAGGGGTGGTCCCCGTCTTGATGATGCTCTTTGCCTTGGCGTTGGAGCGATATGTTCGGGCTCCAAGCGCCAGAAGAGCGCTCCTGCTCGGGGCGCTGATTGGTGTCAACGCGTTGGCGCGGGGCACAGCGTTGATCTGGCTACCTCTCGTTTTGCTCCTTGGCTGGCGTCGGCCGCGACTGGCCCGACAGGGCGCGTTGTTATTGGGTGCGACATTGCTCATCGCTCCTGTCACTGCCCGTAACCTGCTCGTAGAGGGGGACTTGGTGCTGATCAGCGCCAACGCCGGGCTCAACTTCTACATCGGCAACCACCAACGCGCCCAGGGATCCTACCATCTTCCTCCAGTCCTATGGTTCACTCCTGGGGATCCCGGTGATGACTTCGCGGGCTTTGGCGCTGTCGCTCACGCCCTTGGTCACACTCCCAGCTCTTCAGAGGCTTCACGCTGGTGGGCTGGCGAGGCGTGGTCTTTCATTCGTCAACATCCAGGTCATTGTCTGGGCCTCCTTGGCCAGAAGACGCTGCTTTGGTTTCATCACGCGGAGCTGCCCCAGCTCTACAATTATCGTGCTTACCAGCTCGCTTTGCCCTTCTTGCGATATCTGCCCCCTGCGGGCCCGATGCTCCTCTTTGGCCTCGTGGGGCTGATGTTGCTGGTGGCGCGCCGTCGCTCGGATGACCTGGCGTTACGCACCTACGCCTTGGCAGCGTTGCTCTTCGTCGCGGCCTTCATCCCCTTCTTCATCGTTGGCCGTTACCGTGCTCCCTGGCTTGTCTTCATCGCGCCCGCCGCGGCCTTCGCCGCCGTGCAGGCTCTGGAGGGGCTCTTTCGCTTCGGCAAGAAACGTGAGGGGCGCCGTGGCATTTTGGCCCTCTATCTTGCCCTTGGCGCGGCAGCCTTGCTGGTCTTTTGGCCCCGGCAAGAGCCCACCCGTGCTCCTCAGTTCTTGTCCTTTGGGCGCGTGGCCTTGCATGTGGGCGATGTTGCTGGAGGCCAGCGCTGGTTGGGAATGGCTATCGCCGAGGCACCCGCCCAGTGGGCAGGTCGCGCAGCGGCGGAGCGCCTGGCGAGCTCCTTGCTGCAGAGCAAAGATCCTGCTGCGAGGCAGCGATCTCATGCTGTCCTGAGCCAGGGGCTCGCACACCACCCCAAGGCGCCGCGTCTCCTCGCCCTCTGGGGCCGCTACCAGTTGCTCGAGGGGCGACTCACCCAAGCTGAGGTGGCGCTGCAGCGTGCCATAGACACCCTGCCCAGCGAGCCTGCAGCCTGGATCGATCTAGCCCAGGTGAAGCTGGGGCAAGGCCAGCGAGAGGCAGCGATCGCGGCTTGTCGTTCGGCGTTGACCCTCGACCCGAAAAACGTCAAGGCGCAGCGTCTGCTCCAAGGGCTGAACGTTCAACCCTAAACGAGGCGTAGCACAGCTGGCGGTCGCGGCTGTGAAGCGCATGTGCTAGACATCTCGCCTCATGGCTTACGAGATCTTTGTTGGATGGCGATATCTCTACACCCGGCGGCAGTCTGTGGGGGTGTGGATAGCCCTCGCCATCAGCCTCCTCGTCTGCGCCCTTGGGGTGGTGCTCTTTGCCAGCGGAGTAGCGGAAGCTGCCGGAGCCGTGGTGATGTTCGTCGGGGCTCTGGGAGCCGTGGTCTCGGCGCTCTTGCTTGTGTTCAGCTCCTTCACGGCGATCTCCATGATGGGGCTGGCTATCGGCGTCTGCATCCTGGTTTGGGTGCTTTCCATCACGAGCGGCTTTCAACAGGAATTTCGCCGCAAAGTCCTTGGGGTGAATGCTCACCTCCTGGTGCTCAAATATGGCATCGACTTCGCCGACTATCGCCGCGTGATGAGCGAGGCGGAGGCCATGCCCGAGGTGCTCTCGGCGGCGCCCTTCATCTTCAACGAGATGATGCTAGCGCGGGGCAATCGCCTCTCGGGCGTGCTCGTCAAGGGAGTCGACCCCAAGCTCGTGGGCAAGGTGCTCGATTTGCCGCGCCACATCGTCGAGCCCAAGGATGTGGGCGTGCAGAAGCTCTCAGAGCTCTTGCAGGCCTCAAAGGACGCCAAGGGTAAGAGCACGGGCCGGCCACCCGGGGTGATCATTGGTCGCGAGCTTGCCAACAAACTGGATGTGAAGGTGGGCGATCCGGTGCGCCTCATCTCACCTCTCTCGGGTCTCGACACGGCTGGTTGGTCTGCCAAGGGGGAGTTGCCCCGCTCACACGATTTTCGCGTCACAGGCATCTTCTTCTCTGGCTTCGACGAATACGACAAACGTTTGGTCTATCTCCACCTGCGGGAGGGGCAGAGCTTCTTTGACCAAGGGGACGTGGTCACCGGGGTGGAGATGAAGGTGGCCGACGTCTTTCGTGCTCGGATCATCGCCAAAGATCTCTCGAAGCGCTTGGGCGGCACCCCCTACCGCACCGTGGATTGGAGCGAACTGAACCACAACCTCTTCACCGCCCTCGCCTGGCAGAAGCTGATCCTCCAGGGGGTCATTGGTGCCATCGTCTTGGTGGCGGCCTTCAATGTGTTGGCAGCGCTGGCAGTGCTCGTGTTGCGCAAGCGACGTGAGATCTCGATTCTCAAATCTCTTGGAATGTCCGCGGGGGGGGTCGCGCGCATCTTTCAAAGCGCGGGGTTGGCCGTGTGGTTGGTGGGGACCTCCATTGGGCTCGCCTTTGGTTATGGCGGCTGCGTTGTGCTGCGGGGCTATGGCTTTCCCCTGGATCCCAAGGTCTACCTGATCAGTGAGCTCCCTGTGCAAATGAACCCCTGGGAGTTTCTCTTCACGGCCATCTTTGCGCTGGTCGTGTGCGCCCTGGCCACGCTCTACCCAGCGATCAAGGCAGCAGGCCTCGACCCTGTGCAGGGTCTACGGCACCAATAGTCTACGGCACCAAGAGTCTACGGCACCCTGCCACTATTCGTTCTCGGGGATCTCAGTGAGCGCCTGGGTCATGGTGAAGCGCAGGGGCTGGCCGGTGCTGGAGTTTTGCCTCTTGATGGCGCCCTGCTCTTGAGTGCCGGCCTCTTGGCGCTGGTGGATTTCGCGTAGCTTCAAACTAGCATAGCCGGCCACAACGCTGATGAAGTTAGAGTCGTCGAATTTATGTGGCCCGCCTCTCCCAAGGGTATCAGCGTAGAGCAGCCCACAGAGACCGTTGAGGCCACGCAGGGGGATGCAGACCACAGAGCGGACATCCGATGAGGTACCATCGAAGGTGACCAGGGGACCCGAGGCGAGCAGACCACGCGTCAGAATATCGGGGCAGGGTGGTTGGCGCAGCGGATCTTCATCATCACGGTGCAAGCGCCAGGTGAGCGCCTTGAGGGTCTTCAACTCGCTTCCACAAAAAACGATGACCCGGTCGGCGTTTATGCCTTCCCACAGTTGGTCCGCTATCACCTCGAGCACCTCAGGCTCGTTGCGGCTCTGAAATATTCGCTCTTGGAGTTGCACCAGGTTGCGAAAAAGTTCGCGTAAGTGCCCCTCTGCCGCCCCTTCGCTGAGGGCCAACTCTTCAAGGGGGCTCGTTTTGTCGGTGTCGCTCTCCTCGGGCTCACCCACGAGCTCTTTGTCGCTCTCCTTGTGGAGCGTCAGGACGATATCGGTGCCCAACCCTAGCTGGTCGCCGTCCTTCAAGGCCGTGGGCTCTGTCAGCAGCTCTGTGTTGACAAAGGTGCCATGACCCGAGTCGAGGTCTCGCACAAAGGGGATGCCGTTTTTGAGCCAAACCACTGCGTGTTGTCGTGAGATGGTTGGGATGGGGACCTCGAGGTCAGAGTGCTCAGAGCGTCCCAGGATTTGTTCCTTGGGCAGGAGCCGCAAAGAGGGCGGTGGAGCGCCGTCTCTGAGGTTAGCGCCCTTAATCTGTCGCAGCATGAAGCGCTCTTTTTCGCCCATAGGTTCACTTTAGGCCGATGGAACAAAGGTGTAAAGTCACTCATCTTTGCGCCTTGACAGTCATCTGCGGGCTGGTATACATGGCGTCGGCTGCGCGGGAGTAACTCAGTGGTAGAGTGCGACCTTGCCAAGGTCGACGTCGCGAGTTCAAATCTCGTCTCCCGCTCTGAATGATGGGTACATAAGCTCCCGAAACTGCTTATCTTAAAAGGGCCTGTCAGACTCCCCCTCTGGCAGGCCTTTTCTATTTGTGGGTTGGGGCACGCCATGTCTTAGCCCTCTCCAAGCCGGCTACCCAACCTGCCACTCCAAAACCCCTTTCAAAAGGCCTATGCTTTGACCGATGACAAAGAAGGGCAACCTGCGCACGCCGATATTGGACGGTGCCGACGTGCAACAGATGCGAGAGCGCATCGCCAATTATTTCAACACGACCTTTGACTGCTACGAATCGTTGTACGAAACCCTCGCTCTTGACGAGGCGTTTTTCAAAAAGGCGATTCCGCTACGCCACCCGCTGATCTTTTATTACGGTCATACCGCCACGTTTTTCGTGAACAAGTTGCTACTGGTTGGCCTGCTCAAAGAGCGCGTGAATCCGGCCTTTGAATCGATGTTCGCGATCGGTGTCGACGAGATGAGCTGGGACGATCTGAACGATGAGCATTACGACTGGCCAACGGTTAGCGAGGTCAGAGCGTATCGTCTTCAGATCAAGGAACTCTTAAACGGAGTGATCGCCCAGGCTCCCTTGAGCTTGCCCATCGACTGGAAGAATCCGTGGTGGGCGATCCTGATGGGGATCGAGCATGAGCAGATTCACATCGAGACATCCTCGGTGCTGATCCGTCAACAAGAGCTGTCGCTGGTCCGCCCCCGAGAAGCCTGGCGCCCATGGACAGAGCAGGCCAGCGCACCCAAAAACGAGCTGGTACCTATTCCAGCCGGTGCGATTGTTCTCGGAAAATCCCACGACGAAAGAATCTACGGCTGGGATAACGAGTACGGCTACCATGGGAGCGAAGTGGCGGAGTTTCAGGCGAGTCGTTATCTCGTCAGCAATGAGGAATTTCTCCCGTTTGTCGAGGGAGGCGGATACGGCGACCACGAGCGCTGGGAGCCCGAGGGGCGGAAGTGGCTGAACTTCACCAAGGCGCAACATCCGACCTTTTGGATCTCTTGCCCCGAAGGATGGCAACTCCGGCTGATGACCGAGGTGGTCACGATGCCCTGGGGCTGGCCGGTGGAAGTCAACTATCACGAGGCCAAAGCCTTCTGCAATTGGAAGGCTGCCCAGAGCGGCCAGTCGGTGCGACTGCCCACAGAAGACGAGTGGTATCGGCTCTACGAGCATACAGGGGTGGCAGAACTCGATTCGACACAGGCTGACGCCAATATTCATCTCGACCACGGGGCTTCGCCCTGTGCGGTGAACCGCTTCGCTCACGGTGAACTCTACGACGTGGTCGGCAATGTTTGGCAGTGGACGGAAACCCCGATCTACCCTTTCGAGGGCTTCGATGTGCACCCCATTTACGACGACTTCACGACACCGACCTACGATGGCCAGCATAATCTGATCAAGGGCGGATCGTGGATCGCCTGCGGCAATGAGAGTCGTAAGGCCGCTCGCTATGGATTTCGGCGCCACTTCTTCCAGCAGGCGGGATTTCGCTATGTGGTCTCGGAGCAGCCGGTGAGCGCTTCGGATTCCCACTACGAGACGGATAAGATGCTCTCGGAGTACGCCGAGTTTCACTATGGCGACCGTTATTTTGAGGTGCCGAACTTTCCCCAGACCCTGGCCCAGCTGGCCATTCGCGCGATGGGGGACCGACCAGCCGGTCGAGCACTTGATCTCGGATGCGCGGTTGGGCGGGCCACGTTTGAGCTAGCGCGGCATTTTGATCACGTGACCGGCATCGACTTCTCCGCACGGTTGATCAAGCTGGGCGTGCAATTGGCTCAACAGGGCGTGATTCGCTACACCATCGCCGACGAGGGCGAGCTCGTACTCTATAAGGAGCGCAATCTTCAGGATTTGGGCCTCGCGCCGCTGGTCGAGAAAGTCGCGTTCATGCAAGGAGATGCCTGCAATTTGAAGCCGCTCTACACGGGTTATGATCTTGTGTTGGCGGCCAATCTGATCGATCGCCTCTATGACCCGGCGCTCTTTCTCGATGCGCTGCATCAGCGGATCAATGCCGGGGGGCTGCTCTTGGTTGCATCACCCTATACTTGGCTTCAGGAGCATACGGAGCGGAAGCGCTGGATCGGGGGCTTCAAAAAGGACGGCGAGTCTTTCAGCACGCTGGATGGGCTAAAAGCGACCTTGGGGCCTCACTTCGAGCTGATCGACGGTCCGCTGGAAGTGCCCTTTGTGATCCGGGAGACCCGACGCAAATTCCAACATACCCTGTCAGAGGTAACGATCTGGGAACGAAAACACTGAGGTGAATCCACCCTGGATATGACGCCGCCTGGTGACGATGCAATGGGCTCAGATAGCGAGACGCCGGCGGACCTCAGGATGCATCGATGCACGGTGCACGATCAGTTGTAGCGGCCTCCGCCACCATCCATCGTTCCTGCGAACGCGGGTGTTGCGACATCGTCCAGTCAAACGTGATTTCACATTCTTAGCCCCCCACACCAAAAAATGGCACAAGCGCTGCAATAGCTGCCACCATCAAACCAGAGATGACCACGGCAGAAATAACGAACCGGTCAGAACCCCCACCCAAATCTGTGAGGGTGGGTCTGTTTCTTTTGGTTCGCGACTTACGCCGCGAACACCTAGGGAGGCGAAGTGCCATGTTGACCGTCGTTCGGAACGCGCTCACGATTAGCGCAGGATGTGTCTTCTTGCTCGCGGCCAGCTCGGCCTGGGCGCAACAAAGCTGTCAGACCGACGCCGATTGTCCCACGGGGCAGACATGCGACAGAGCACCCTGTGTCATGCCCGTGTGTGACCCCGACGACGATCCGAATTGCAGCCCCATGCCCTGCATCAGTGAGGGCGTCTGTGAAGAGAGCGACTCCTGCACCGCGGATGCTGAATGTCCCACGGGTTTCGCCTGTCAGGAGGTAGGCGGCAGCGATTGCGTGTCGGCGCCGTGTCCAGCCGGTGAGACCTGCCCCGACCCCTTGCCTTGCCAGAGCGAGCGTCTCTTCGCTTGCGTGCCCGGCCCCTGCAGCGAGAGCACGGACTGCGGCGAGGGGCTTGTTTGTGTCACCTTCAGCAAGACCCTCTGTCAGGCGAGCAGCTCTAGCTGCGCGCCCGGTGAAACCTGCACAGAACCTGCACCTGAGGCCAGCTGTGAGGAGATCCCCGCTTCTTTCTGTGCGCCGCCCTATATTGCCCCTTGTGCTGAGGACAGCGACTGCGGGGAGGGCTTTGTCTGCAAGCCCGAACAGCTCTGCAGCTGCTCCGGTGGTGGCGCCCTGCCTGTTGACCCCTCAGCGCCCGATGACGGTGGCACGGACGAGAGCGAGTGCTCTTGCGAGGCCACTGGCGAAAACTATTGCGAGGCCGAGCAGCGACCCTGCGAGACGATGGCCGAGTGCCCCGATGGGTGGAGTTGCGACTCCAGCGTCAACGTGGCCGTACCGTGCACCTTCGACCCACAGACGGGCGTTTCGGAATGCCTGCCCCCCGAGGTGTCAGAGTCCTATTGTGTACCACCACAGTGGGATGTGTGGGGCACTTCTAGTGGTAGCTACGACAACGCCGTGGACCGGGCCCAGAGCGGCACAGCTCCGACGGCTCCGTCGACGGTACAAGAGAGCGGTGGGTGCGCCATCATGGCCGCGGCCGATCAGGCGGCGACTGGCGCGATGTTGCTCTTGTTGGGCTTGGCTTGCGTCCTGCGGCGCCGCCGGAGTTCACCCAGCCAGTAGCTGAAAATCATTCTTCACTCGCCAAGCCGTTGCGAAAGATCCGTAGAATTCTTTTCGAGAGGCGGTCTTCCGCCATTGATGAGGTCCAGGGGAGCTTCTCAGTGTTGGAGCTGCGCCTCGGCCACACCTGTCCAGTCGTGAAGCAGGTATCGGTGTTGGTTCGCCATGGCGGTGAAGGCCAGGC
>JAFCZD010000654.1 GCA_019314525.1 Deltaproteobacteria bacterium | reverse complement strand
GCCGTGGCGATGGTCATTCGCGTGGCGTGTGCTCTTGTGAAGAACCCCACCAAGCGTTCCGTGATCATCGCCTCCTGGGATGCCGAAGAACCCCCCACCTTTCTCACCGACGAGATGGGCTCAGCGTATTGGGTGAGCAAGCCTACCGTGCCCCTGGCACAGATCGACGCCTCTATCGTGCTCGATCTGGCGGGTGGCGACCTCTGGGATGGTTTCCAGGGCCACTTCGTGCTGGGCGCGGAGATGAGCCCAGAGCTGAGCGCGGCTTTGGATGCGGCGACAAAGCCCCCCGCCCTCGAACTCTACCGTTTTGGGCTGCACCTCGTGGAAGAGACCATCGCGGGTCACCAGCCTTGGAGCGACTATCACGCATTTCGCCAAAAGGGCATCGCCGTGCTCTTCATCACCAATGGTCAAAACAAGCGCTATCACACCACGAGTGACGAACTCGACAGCGTGAACTTGCCCAAGATGACCCTCGAGGCTGACTACCTCTACTCTATGGTCGAGAAACTCGGCAACAGGGCGGGGGAGAGCAAGCCAAGCTATCACGGCTCTACGCGCGACGACCTTCGCGATGCGGTAGCGCTGATCGGAGTGCTCGAGGCGGCCTTGAAGCCCCAGGGGCTGATCAAGTTCATTGGCACAAGCAGCGAGGCCACGCTCAAAGAAGACCTGGCCAAGGCTCGGGCGATCAAGACCAAGCTGGATGGTGGTGGTACGTTGAGCAGCACTGAGGTGGGCAGGCTGCGCTCTGCGGCCCAGCGCGTGATGTGTTTCACGGGGCCCACTTACCCGGAATACGTTTGCAATATGTTCTAGGCGAGACGTGTGAGTGCCAGCAGACCTGTTTGGTCCCGCCAGCTGCTGGGGCGAAACCCGAGTGAGGGCTTGCCTAGCTTCGATCACACCCAGCTCCACTCCTTTACACAGCACCCATCGAGTGACATCGAATCACGAGAGGTGGACCTATGCTCAGCCATATCGAACTCAACGTGTCTGACCTGGAGATGTCCAGCCGGTTCTACGGCTCGGCGTTGGGGCCCCTTGGATTTCAGAAGGCTGATGAACTGGCCGGCGAGTATGTGCGTTTCTCCAACGGGCATAACGTTGTCATTGTTCTGTGCCCGGTAGATCAAGCCCATAGGCCCAATGGCTACCACCGGAAGAACATCGGTCTCTCTCACCTCGCGATTGCTGTCGAGTCAAAAGAGCTGGTAGACCAAATGGAAGATCACCTGACCGAGTTGGGTATCGGATTGCTTGGGGAGGGTAAAATCGAAACCGGCTACAGAAACGGGTACTACACCCTCGCCTTCGAGGACCCAGACCGAATCATGATCGAGGTAGTGCACCACAGCCTTGACTACTTCTCACTGTCGTCATCATGAAAGTGTCGAAGTACAAGACTCACGTGGCTAAGCCACTACTTGAGGTCGAGATAGGTGGATTCATAGGCAAGATCAGTTCGAGATGTGAGCGATCTTGTCTAACGAGATACCCCAGGAGCCTCGCGCCCTGAGCGCTGCACATACTCTGTGTAGCCCCCGCTATACTGC
Organism: Deltaproteobacteria bacterium; assembly: GCA_019314525.1. Classification (GTDB taxonomy): domain Bacteria; phylum Myxococcota_A; class Polyangia; genus JAFCZD01. The sequence goes on along the minus strand of JAFCZD010000654.1, from coordinate 1,718 downwards.
TGGACGCTCCCATCATCGAGCTCGAGCACGCGATTGGACAGCGCCGTGAGGAAGGCGCGATCGTGGGAGACGAAGAGCATGGACCCTTCATAGGAGGAGAGGGACTGCACCAGCATCTCCTTGGTGGCCATGTCCAAATGGTTGGTCGGCTCGTCGAGTACAAGAAAGTTGGGTGGGTCGTAGAGCATGCGAGCGATGACCAAGCGCGCTTTTTCGCCGCCAGAGAGCACACGGCACGTCTTCTCCACTTCGTCCCCCGAGAAGCCAAAGGCTCCCGCTAATGAGAGCATGTTGCCAATACTCGCGGTAGGAAAAGCCCGCCTCAGCGTCTCCACCACGGTGATCGTGGGGTCGAGCTGTTCCATCGCGTGCTGGGCGAAGTAGCCCATTTTCACGCTGGCGCCGACGGTGACGCTGCCGGCGTCGGGCTCGGTGGTGCCGGCTACGAGCTTGAGCAATGTTGACTTACCCGCGCCGTTGATGCCCATGACGCACCAGCGTTCACCGCGGCGCAGAAGCAGGTCGAAACCTCCATAAACTTGCAGATCGCCATAGCTCTTGTGCACACCCTCGATCTTCACGACGTCCTCTCCGGAGCGAGGGGGCGGACGGAAATTGAAGCGCACCGCCTTGCGCCGCTTAGGGGGCTGGATCAGGTCCATCTTCTCGAGCTTCTTCTGTCGTGACTGCACTTGCGCTGCGTGGCTCGCGCGCGCCTTGAAGCGCTCGATGAAGGCGCGTTCTTTGGCCAGCATCGCCTCTTGGCGCGCGAACTGCGCTTCGGCCTGCACACCGAGGAGGTCGCGCTGCGCTTCGTAGAAGTCGTAGTCGCCAGAGAAGGTGCGAAGCTCGCCCGCGTCGATCTCCACGATGCGCGTGACCACGCGGTTCAAAAAGGCCCGGTCGTGGGAGGTGATGATCAGCGCCCCACGGAACTCGCGCAGAAACTGTTCCAGCCAAATGATCGACTCGATGTCCAGGTGGTTTGTGGGCTCATCGAGGAGCAGGGCATCAGGGCGCATCAAGAGGATGCGCGCGAGGGCTACGCGCATCTTCCAGCCGCCGGAGAGGTTAGAGGTGTCGGCGTCCACCGCCGCGGGGCGAAAACCGAGACCCGCGAGGATCGCCCGTGCCCGCGCTTTGAGCGAGTAGCCATCGAGGGCCTCAAAGCGGGCTTGGGCTTCGCCATAGCGCTCGACGAGCAGATCGATCTCATGCACGCGATCGGGGTCAGCCATCGCCTGCTCTAGCTCATGTAGCTGCCCGGCAAGCACGGCGACTTCCCCTGCGCCGGCCACCGTCTCTTCCAGCACGGTGCGTCCTTGCAGCTCGCCCACGTCTTGACTGAAGTAGCCGATGACCAGGCCGCGGTCTGTGGAGATCTGACCGCCGTCGGGATGCTCCTCACCAACGATCAGACGGAAGATAGTCGACTTTCCCGAACCATTGGGGCCGACGAGGCCCACGCGTTCTCCTGCGAATACGGCCAGGGAGACATCGAGCAGGAGGATCTGCCGACCATGATGTGTGGATACGCCATCGAGGTGAATCATGGCGGGTACTCTAGCGCTTTATGCTGCTCGAATCGCAGGTTCTGGCTGAAGTGGCGGATCCTTTGGTCGCCTGCTTTCGGAGAGTCGCTGTTGGGGTCGGAGGCTTCCTCTTCAGGCTCTCAGAAGAGCGCATCTTTGGCTTGGTTGTTCTTCATCTCATAAGCC
>JAFCZD010000653.1 GCA_019314525.1 Deltaproteobacteria bacterium | reverse complement strand
CCCTTGCATTGCGGTGAATGCAACAAGCAATGCTTGATTCCCAACGCCGTACCGCGCTGCAGCAATAGCGTCTGTGAGATCGACCGCTGCGTCGCAGGCTTCCGTGACCTCGACGCCAATGTGGCCGGCTGCGAGCACATCTGCCAGGTTTGGCCCACAGTCGCAGAACTCTGCAACCTCAAAGACGACGACTGCGACAACGTGGTGGACAACGGCATCGACACCAGCACCAGCCTGCTGCATTGTGGTGGCTGCAACAAACCGTGCAGCTTCCCCAACGCTACAGCTATTTGCAGCGGTGGCACCTGCAGCATCGGCCCCTGCGACAGCAACCATTGGGACATTCAGAGCAGCGTGCCAGGCTGTGAGTATTTCTGTGTGCCCACGAGCGACCCCACGGAGATCTGCGACAACATCGACAACGACTGCAACAACCAGATCGACGAAAACACCAACACCACCAACGATCTCAACAACTGTGGTCGCTGCGGCAACGTTTGCAACTTCCCCAACGCCCAAGCCAGCTGCGTCGATGGAACCTGCGTGCAGGTGACAAACTCTTGCGCTGCCGGTTATCGCGACCTAGACGCCAACATCCCAGGCTGCGAATACCAATGCCCCACCGCCACCCCCACCACCGACGAGATAGCGGCCGGCATCCGTTGTGATGGTGTGGACAATGACTGCGATGGCGCGGTGGATGAGAACTTCCCGACAACCGAACGCTGTGGCAACAGCACCGCCCCCTGCATCGCGGGCACCTCCGCCTGCGCCAACGGCATCGAGAGCTGCCAAGGGGGAACCCTGCCCCAACCCGAGACCTGTGACAACGTCGACAACGACTGCAACAGCATCATCGACGATGGCTTCGACAAGCAGAGCGACCCACGCTTCTGCGGCGACTGCACGCCTTGCAGCCTGCCTCAGGCCATCGAACGCTGTAACGCTGGCGTCTGTGAGGTCGCCGTCTGCGAGCTAGGCTATGTCGACATCGTCACCGACAACCCGAGCGTACCGAGCAGCCTGGGCTGTGAGACGCAGTGCACACCCACAGGGAGCGAGATCTGCGACGGCAAGGACAACGACTGCAATGGCGCCGTGGATGACGGGTTGCCCGCCTCCCTCGACGTATGCAGCTCTGTTGGCGAGTGTGGTGTGGGCACCACCGCCGTGGCCACCTGCACGGTCCTCAGCCCTGGCGTCAGCGCTTGGGTCTGCAACTACAACGGAGATGTTGGTCCTCGCCCCTGCACAGACGACGACGACTGCCTCAACGTGCCCTGCGTGGGGAGCGTCTGCGCCGGGGAGATTCGCGACGATGAGGTCACCTGCGATGGCAAAGACAACGACTGCGACGGTCAGATAGACGAAACCTTCCCCACCAAGGGCGACGCCTGCTACGAGCCCAATAAGCAGGGCGCCTGCCGAGGGTCGGGGAGCTACGTCTGCAGCAGCAATGGAACGACGGTGCAGTGCGATATCACCAGCCCAGGCGTGGCGGCAGTCAATGAACTCTGCGATGGAGAGGACAACGACTGCGATGGTCGCGTGGACGAGTACGAGGATGACAATGGCTACGATGGCGTCAAAGACGCCACCGTGCGCATCACGACCACCTACAACAGCACCGACTATGACTACTATATCTACACCTACGAGGCCTCACGGCCAGGCGCCAGCAACACCTCCCAAGGCACCGTGACCACCCGGGCTTGTAGCAGCGCCAACGTGCTGCCCTGGACCAACCTCTCCTACCCCAACGCAGAAGCGGCCTGTCAGGCCATCGACCCCAACTGCACCACCGCGGGGCGCCCCTGCTGGCGCCTCTGCAGCGCCAACGAGTGGTCCCTCGCCTGCGCTGGAGCAAGCAACAGCAACACCTACCCCTACGGCAACACCTACCAGGGTGGCACCTGCAACGGCCAGGATAATGCCGAGCCTGATGGGCTGCTGCCCACGGGTAGCGAGACGGGCTGTCGCTCGTCGTTCAACGTCTACGATATGAGCGGAAACGCCCGGGAGTGGACAAACGACGCCCGCTCCGACGGCACCCCACCAGATCCTGACGGTTACACCTCTCGCGGTGGGGCCTACGACACGCCCTACGCCGGGCTGACCTGCGGTTTCACGTCGGCGATCTTCCCCGACACCTTCATCTTCCCCAACCTTGGCTTTCGCTGCTGTCGCGACGCAAGCTAAGTACAGCTCCCCACGCCCACCTTCCGCTCCCCCACCCTTCACCAATCCAACGAGAGCTGCTCATGGCGCGGCAGCACACTCACGCGCCTCTCGCACCTGGTCTGGCCGGCAATAGATGCGCGTCAGCCGGGCGGGCTGGGCGTAGCGTTCATAGAGCTTGGAGTAGCGGTCAACGCGCGTCGCACGGCCGAGCTGTCGGTTGAGCACAAAGATCGGTGATTGCTCACCCACGGCGTAATAGCGTGAGAGCACGCCTTCATCGCTGCTGACGAAATAGTCGACCCCTCGCTCAGCCAGCAGGTGCTCGAAGCCGGCAAGCTCGTCGTGATCGTCGGCGGCGTTGAGTTCGAGCACACGCCGGTAGAGGTTGCGCTGCACGATGCGCTGCGCCCAAGGGTCCTTGGAGGCGCGCAAGAGCGACCAAAATGCGACGTCATCGAAACCAACATAGGCGGCGGCGTCTACAGGAAAGGTCAGCTCCGCTTGTGCCTCGACAAAACGCGAGAGCATGGCGTCGAAGCCCACCGAGGTGTGGTGGTAATAGACGCTGACGAACATATGGTAGCGGCTCAGCAAGAAATCCTCGAAGGCGAAGATCGCGCGGTGGTGGAGCGCGAGGAAGGCCTTGCCCTCCTCCACGTGGGCGTCGACGTTGCTCAAGAGCCAGTCACGATCGAAGCGACCATAGTCGACCCCCGCGTGGTAGGAGTCGCGCTGCAAATAGTCCATGCGATCGGCGTCCAGCTCACCGCTGACGATCTGCCGCATGAGGGGTCCATAGTCGACGCCACCAACCTCAAGGGGGTGAGCCTCTTTGGCACACACCCCTGTGATCAAATGCGCCACATCCTCTGGGGTAATGCCCTCGTCAACGAAGCGCAGGCGCATCAGCGCTGTCAGCTTGGAACGCAAAAGCAGGAGCGTCGTGTAGTCCTCATGGTTGGCCTGCCGCAGCCCATCTTCTTTGCTGAACAGTGGCAAGTCGAGGGTGCGCCTCGCGGGCATGCAACCCTCGGTGGCGTGGGAGAGTGGCGCATGCCCCAAGTCGTGCATCAGCACCGCCAGCCGAAGGAGTTGCCGAAAACGCTTTCGTTCGGCTCCTGGCAAGCTGCATCCATCCGCCGGAAAGATAGCGTCGAAGATGCGCGTAGCCATCTCCATGGCCCCCAGAGAATGGGCGAAGCGGGAGTGGGTCGCGCCGGGAAAAGCATGATCGGCGAAACCAAGCTGCTTGATGCCGCGCAGCCGCTGAAAGACTGGGGTCTCCACCAAATCCAGTTCGGCCGGGGAGAGGAGGATCGTGCCATGGATCGGGTCACGAATATGGATCTGTTGGCGTCGGTTCATGATGGCTCTGCCAGATGACGTTCGCCACCTACGCCAGCAACGTCTAGGGGTTCGGCGTAGAGGGTGTGGGTCGTCGCCTTACTCACGCGAGCCCGCACCAGCTCACCGGGCTCAAAGCTCCCGCTGAGCAAGGTCGTGGTGGTGAAGCAGCTGGCGCGCCCCATGGCTTGCCCAGGGGCTTTGGGGTTTTCTCCTTCCACCAAGACCTCTACCTCACTGCCGATCTTCTCCTGGCTGCGCTGCACGCTCGACTGCTCTTGAAGCGTGATCAGCCGTTGTAGCCGCTCGGACTTCACGCTCTCGGGCACGTCATCTGGAAGCTCACGCGCAGCGCGGGTGCCGCTACGCTCGCTGTATTTGAACATATAAGCGCTATTGAAGCGCACCTGGCGAGAGAGCTCGAGGGTGCGTTCAAAGTCCTCATCCGTCTCACCCGGAAAGCCCACGATGAAATCGGTGGTAATGGCAAAATCTGGCAAGCGCTGGTGAATTCGCTCGATGAGCGCCAGATACTCCTCGGCGCTGTATCGTCGCTGCATGGCCTCGAGCACGGGCGTGCTGCCGCTCTGTACTGGGAGGTGTAGGTGCCGCCCCACCCGAGGCAGCTCCGCCAGCGCATCGAGGAGCTCGGCATCGAAATCCGTTGGATAGGGGGACGTGAACCGAAGTCGCAGCTGCGTACGAGCATGCAACGCCCGCAGCAAGCTCGCGAAGTTCTTGCCATCCACCTCGTAGCTCGAGACGGTCTGCCCGAGGAGGGTCACCTCGCGAAAGCCCTTGCGCTCCATGCCCACAGCTTGGCGCAAGATGACCTCTGGGGAGAGGCTACGCTCACGCCCACGGGTGAAGGGCACAACGCAGAAGGAGCAAAATTTATCACACCCGCGCATCACGGAAATCCAACCACCAACGCGCTCTTGCCGCACAGGTTCGATGTCGGTGTAGAGTTCACGCCGGTCGAGGCGCACATCCACCATGGGGTCACTCTTGGGGCCGATCTCGTCTAAGAGGCGCGGCAAGCGTCGATAACTGTCAGGCCCCACCACAAGATCGACGTAGGGAGCGCGCGCGATGAGCTTCTCTTTGAGGCGCTCAGCCATGCACCCCGCCACCCCGATCACCAGCTCGGGGCGTTTATCCTTGGCGCTCTTAAGCCAGCCCAAGCGGCCCAGAATCCGCGTCTCTGCCTTCTCCCGCACGGCACAGGTATTGAGCAGCACCACATCCGCCTCTTGCTCATTATCAACTGAAATATAGCCCTCCCCCGCCAGCACCCCCGTGATCAGCTCAGAATCGGCGACGTTCATCTGGCAACCGTATGTCTCGATATAGACCCGCTTCGACATGCTCCACCTACCCTGCACCAGCCAGAAGGCTCAAATCATCCCCGTTAAGGGCAAAATACGGGCTTTTCTAGCCCTGAGGTTCGCCAGCGTCAACCGTGCCTTCGCAACCGCCGCTTCACTGCGACGCCTACACGCCGTATGGTAGCGACTCCAAGGAGCAAACCATGTGTGGGATCTGCGGCATACTCAACCTCCAGGAGGCCTCCCCGACTTCCCCAGAGTTATTAAGACGGATGGTGGGTGCCCTCCATCATCGTGGCCCCGATGCTCGTGGCGGCTACCGCGATGGTGACGTAGCCTTGGGCCATAGCCGGCTCTCGATCATCGACCTCGAGGGAGGAAACCAACCGCTCTGCAACGAGACCCGCGACATTTGGGTGGTCTTCAACGGGGAGATCTTCAACTACGTCGAGCTGGGCGATGAGCTGCAAGCGGCCGGGCACCACCTGGCCACCAAGAGCGACACAGAGATCATCGTGCACGCCTATGAGCAATGGGGGCTCGACTTTCTCCGACGGCTCGTATTAGCCCGCGATCGCGCGGGCATTCGGCCCCTCTACTACGCCAAAGTCGGCAAGGAGCTGCTCTTCGCCTCTGAGGTGAAGTCGCTCTTGGAGCACCCTGGGCTGCCCCGGGCCCTCGATCGCAGGGGCCTGGCGCAGGTCTTCACGTTCTGGGCCCCTGTGGCGCCACGCACGGCCTTCGCTGGCATCTCGCAGCTGCCACCAGGGCATATGATGTGCGTCGAGAAGGGCAAGCTAGAGACACGGCGCTATTGGCAAGCCTCCTTCCTGCCTCCGAAAACCGAGAGCGGACGCCCCTACACCAACGTAAAGGAGACTCTGCGCCTCGCAGAGGAGCTCCGTGAGCGGCTCGAGGCCTCCACCAAGCTGCGCATGCTGCGCTCGGAT
>JAFCZD010000652.1 GCA_019314525.1 Deltaproteobacteria bacterium | reverse complement strand
ACGATCTCCTGGTTGATCGTAGACAGGGTGCTTTCCATCGTTGCGATGTCAGCGTCGTTCAGGCCCAGGTCCTCGGTCAGGCGCCGCCAGAACGAGCCTGGCCTTCTGAGGTCGTCGTCAAGGTCCCGCTTCGCATCAACGTAATGGAGTGCTAGCGGTTCCATCTGGGCGGCGCTTAGTGAGCGGTCGTGGGTTGCCGCAGTCGCCCAATCTGTGAACGGCATCCACTCCTTCAAAAATCTGCGCTCGACAACATACTCACCTTTCATGTCGCTCCATTTGAGCTCGGTTCGGATGGGAGTGAACTCGTTGGAGTCGCCGTCGGTGGCGATGCCTGGCGTACTCCAGAGGTACGTCCAAAAGCTGCCCTCGGGGTAGTTTCCGCAAATCTTGCCGTCGTCCCCGATCGGACGCAGCATGAGGTCGATTAGCACTGCTCGCGTTTTCGGCGCGTGCGCCTCTCCCGGTTTCAGGCGCACGTCGTCCTGTCCAAGTGACTTCCGGCCGGCTCCCACTGCAGCGAACAAAGCATCCAAGAAGCTTGTCTTACCAGCATTGTTGGCACCGATGAGCACCGTCAGGTCACTCAAATCGACCTCGATGTTTGCAAGCGATCGGAAGTTTTGCACCCTGGCGGTTGTGATCGCGATTCCGCTCTCTTTTCCGTAAATCGTCATATGTCACCAAATTCTTCCTGCTCGCGCGATGCAGCCTCAGGGCCTCAGCTTTGAACTCTGCGGTGTACCTCGGTCTTTCTCATCTCATGCATGCACTCTCATCCGGCAGCTGTGCCCGATGTTGAATGCCCATTCAACCGTAGCAACAGCAGCAGAATCAAGCACTGACTGATGAGACCGCCGCCGCATCTAGCCGCGGCGGGTCGGAGGCGAGGGCGGCTAGATGCGGCGACGTCTGTCTCATCGGCGGTCTTGAAGCTGCTCCTGCGGAAGCCCATCTCACGCAGCAGGCGGTAGCTGCTGATGGCCTGACGGGCTCTGCCTCTGTGGGCGTGGGCAAGCCCACGAAGCGCAGCAAGCCTTCCTCCGTCTCGACAAAGACCCCGTCCGGGATCCAGGTGTGCGTGCGGGGTGAGTCGACAAAGACCCCGTCCGGGATCCAGGTGTGCGTGCGGGGTGAGTTGCAAAAACGAGCCAAATCTCTGCGCGAAGGTCACGCTGCCGACGTGCACATCCGACAGCCGCATTGCCTCGGCCTGACGGCGCTGCCAGCTAAACACGGAGCGCACAAAGGCGCGTACCACCCGCGTGAAGAGGCCACCACCCGCGTGAAGCCACGCTGCATGAGCCCACGGCCCATGAAAGCCTGCACCTCGTCTTTGACCTACTAGGTGCTGGACCGGAACGGCCGTAAAATCGGGCCAGCATCCAGCGCGACTCACCTACTTGGCGGTAAAATTGCGGCGGCATCCAACGCGACTCACCCACTTGGCGGTAAAATTTCGGCGGCATCCGATTCCTTCCACCCACTTGGCGGTAAAATCGGTGCGGTCTCGAACGCGACTCACCCACTTGGCGGTAAAATTTCGGCGAAGCCCGATTCCACTCACCGACTTGGCGGTAAAATTTCGGCGAGGCCCGCAACAACGTCATGGGCTCTCGTGTCCAACTTTCTTAAAGGCCGCGCGATCGTCTCGGCCTGGCGTTTCAAGCGCTTGGCGGCGGGGCTTTGTGTGACTTAGGCGGGTGGCGTCATCGTGCGAAGGCGAGTTTGGTGGGTTCCGGCCGCTTTCGAAAAGTTGGAAAGAAGCCAGTGTCCTGCCGGCGGCGGCACCCAAAACAAATTTACCTTCATGTCGGCGGGTCGCCGTCGTCTGTGCCTCGATTTAAGGCCCCTGTGGCGGGCTTGATTCCGCCCGTGGCGCCTTTGGCATGGCCTGGCAGGCAATAAACGCCTGCCCGCGACATCAGAGCTACAATGTTGGCGTGGGCAGCACAGGGTCTTTGGGCGTGGGCAGCTTCTTCGGCGCCTTGAAGTAGGGCTCTGCCGCACGCTTGCCGATGCGGGAGACGAGTTCGCCGTAGACCTTTTCGTAGAGGCGGATCCACGCAGCGCGGGCGCGTTTTACCTGGGATGAAGCGATGGTCACCGCTTGGTTCGCCGCAGCGAAGGCCTCCACGCCCGCCTCGAGCTTTTGGCCCGCCGCGGTGACCGTGGCCGCAAAGGCGGTCAGGCTGGCGTCTTCCTCTTCTGCCAAGAGCCCCGCGAAGAGGGTCATCGCAGCCGGCTGCGCGGCTATGGGCACGGCGGTCACGCCGAGCAACCCCTTGGGAAAGAGTCGCTGTTGGCGCGGTCCCCCCTTGCCGCCGGAGGTGCCATCGAGGGAGCGCGTCGTATTCAAGATGATCCGGATCCCGTGGTCGGCCTCTTCATCGGCCTGATCGCGAAGGGCCTGTTGGACGAGGGCATTGCGCTCGGCGCCTCTCCATCCCTCATCGGCCAGCGCCAGCTCCATCTCGGATGCTTCGAGCAACACCGCTAAGTCTTTGGTTTCCGCTTTAGCGCTGAGCTTCGCGCACGTATAGGTGGAAAGCCCCCGCAACTTCTCAGTGCTATACTTCACAGACGGCGTCCGCATCGTCGATCCTCCTTGGTAAAATTCGTCAGTTGAAATGATTGGACGTGAAACGTTAACGCTGCCGCGCTTGGCGCGTCAATTCGTGAGCCGCTGAATCCTCGTCGATGCAACGTAAAATCGAAAGCGGCAGGTGATTGTTGGTCTGAATGTATTCGCGCTACCCAGGCTCCGCCACGATACCATAGAGCGTGCTCTTCTCTGGCCGGCGCCTGGCGTAGCGCACCATGTGGCACGGAGACTGGCGCAGCTGGGACGGCTGACATCCTCCTCGGCTATGCAACGTCAGCACCCACTCTGCTTTCCCGTGATTTTAGGTGGTTGCCGAACTGCCCCGAAGGTGCGGGTCGGTATCCGGACCGGGTACCCAGTGCTGTGCGAACTGACGAGTTGCCCGGGAAGGGTATAGGGCTCCGGGGCAAACTCGTGGCGCTCGCCTTAGTCGCGCTTGTCGTCGTGACCTGTGCGGTGTCGACACCTGGCGGATCGAAAGATTCCTGCAGTTCGCTTTGTGCCTCGGCCGAGAGTTGCCGCGTGACTTTTGACTATCGCGACAACCGTGCGAGGATAGTTGCCACGCGACCTTCGACTATCCTGGGGGCGCGAGGGGGCTTGAGCCCGTGCGATATTCGCTGAAGTTCAAAGAGTAAATGATCGAGAAGATCGGGGAGGCTTAACGTCTGGATCCGCGAGGAATGTCGAGAGGGCGTCCTTGCGCTTGTGGACATAGTTGAGTGCCTGGGCATGATGGAGAATCTCTTCACTCTTGCCCGCCACATGAGGGTCGATCTCGAGCTGCAGAAAACCCTGGAGCTAGGTGAGCGTTTTGATGAAAGTGCGAATGATGAGGAATGGATTTGAAATCAACGGCCAGATGGTCCCCGTCGAGATTGATGGGGAATCCCAATGGCGGTGCGTCATTGAGTCGGGAACAGAGGAGGCGGCGCAAAAGATCGCCGACAAGTTGGATCGGGAAGCCGAAGAGCGGACGTTGGAGAAGGATGAGGAACGCCTTCGTCGCATCATCAAAGAAGTGAAGGGGTTCTAGAGCAGCGTTTCTCATCTTTTCACCGCCCAAACCGTCTCACAGGCCAGTTGTGGGGAAGCAGAATGGCGATGAGTCCAAAATCCGCCGCGTGCCGGACTATGTGGACGGGCTCGAAGGCTGTGGTCGTCAAGTGCGCGGTGACCGATCAGCGAAGGCCGGAAGACACCACGACTCGCCACGTGGGCGTCTTGCTCTGTGGGTGATGGTGATAACCTAAAAGCAGACCTCGAGGCCCAACGCCGCGTGCATCCATGGGCGCCCTGCTCACCACAAGCGCATCCGATAGCAGCAAGCTCACTAGGTCGGTGCGTTATCCGACGATCAGCGGCGTGTTGCCATCGCTGTCAACCGTATTCACTGCTGCGCCATGTGCGAGCAGAACTTCAGCGATTTCGGAGGCGTTTCCAAGGCAGGCAGCGAGCAATGGTGTCAGAGTGCGGCCTTCCGAATCGGAGGCAAAAGGCGCGTTCACACATCCAGCCCGGCTCTTGCTGCAAATCATAGAAGGTGTGCATTCAAGGAGGCGACGTCAGGCCGGAGTGTCCTCGAGATAGTAACCTAAAAGCAGACCTCGAGGCCCAACGCCACGTGCAACCATGGCCACCCCCAGCTCGCCGCGACCTCACCACCGATGAGGATTTGCGGCCTCGGGATCCAGGCTCCCAGCATCACGTCCAGATCCCTTCGCCGCCTCTCACCCCGCCGTGGCGACGCTCGCCCTAGAAGCTGGCGCCGTCTGCACGAGC
>JAFCZD010000171.1 GCA_019314525.1 Deltaproteobacteria bacterium | reverse complement strand
CAGGACACTGCGGTCACAACGCTTTTTGATGAGCTGCGCGAAAGCCCCATGGGTCAGCAAGCCTATAATGAGGCCGCGCTCATCGCGCGCCTGCTCGAAGGTGGTCCCGAAAAGTTGGCTAGCCCCAGCAGCGCTGAGCTGCTCGGCTCAGGGCAGGCCGTGCTCGAGCGCTTGCGCCTCGCTCCCGATGCCCAGCCAACACGCTCACCTTTGAGGCTCCTGGCCTGGCTTGGTGGTGTGGCGGCGGTGGGCGCTGCATTGTTGATCGCTTTGCCCTTCTTTAACGCCGACGGCCCAGCGGACCTCGGGGAGAGGGGTGCGTTCCAGGCTCGTGGAGCTCCCTCAGAAGATGGCAAACATGTGGGACTACGGCTCTTTTGTCTCGGACCCAAGGTTTCCATGGTGCACGAACTTCGTGATGTCCCCGTGGGGAGCTGTTCCCTTGGCGCTACCCTCAAGTTCGCGATCACCAACCGCAGTGAGCTCCGTTATCTCTTCTTAGTGGGTGTCGACGCTCGGCACGAAGCGCTCTGGTATCGGCCCATGCCCCCACGCACCGAGAGCTTCTTCGTAGCGAAGAAGATCGTCGACAAACCACTCGAACGCGCTGTGCGGCTCGAAATTAACCACCAACGCGGGAAGTTGCGTGTCTACGCGCTCTTCTCTTCACACCCCCTCGAGGCCAAGGTGGTGCAAGAAGCCATTGCAAAGAGCAGCAAGTCTGCGCTATCGACGCTGAAGTTCTTGCCCATCAACAACATAGAGCAACGAAGCATCCTCATTGAACTAGAATGAGACCACTCGTCATATCAAGCCTGGCCACATCAAGCCTGGCCACATCAAGCTTGGCCACATCAAGCCTGGCCACATCAAGCCTGGCGCTCCTGACCCTGCTAGCGGCCAGCCCTGCGCAGGGAGCCATAGACACAGGCACGCGCACCTACGTGCTCATCGTCGCCAATAACCACAGTCTCGACAAAGGCGTAAGACCACTACGTTTCGCTGATGATGACGCTCTGCGCTATTACGAGCTATTTAACCTGGTCTCCGATCAGGTTGAACTCTTCACGGTGGTGGACAATGAGACAGCGCGCCTCAACCCAAAGCTGGCGCGACGCGCTCGTCCACCACGAAAGAAGGCGATCTTCGCCACCCTCGACCGCTGGAACAAGGAGATGAAGCAACTCAAGGCGCGTGGCCAAGCGACTGAGTTGATCTTCATCTATGCTGGCCATGGGGATGTAGACAAGGACGGCGAAGGTTACGTCAACTTGCTGCAGAAAAAGCTGTGGCGCAGAGATCTCTACCAACGAATCCTCGCCCCTTCCCAGGCAAGCTATGTGCACCTGATCATTGACGCATGTAAGAGCTACTTCCTCGTCAACCGTCGGGGTGGCTGGAAAAACGATCAAGCCAAGACCCCAAAACATGACGACTTGCGCGCTTTCCTCAAGAACGAGGAACTCGCCGCCTTCCCCCAAGCGGGAGTGATCCTCGCCACCAGTGGCGACCAATCGACCCATGAGTGGCAACACTACCGCAGCGGGATCCTCAGCCACGAGTTGCGCTCTGCCCTCTCGGGCGCCGCGGACATCAACGGCGACGGCCACGTGGAGTATAGCGAAATCCACGCCTTCATCGCGGCGGCCAACGCGCGGGTGCGCCACCCAGAAGCGCGGCTCAACATCTTCGCCCATCCTCCGGCGGCCAACCGTCGACGCCCACTTTTTGATCTGCGCCAAGCGCGACGCGCGCGGATGCTGCGCTTTGACCGCACGCTGGCGGGACGTTTTCACCTGGAGGACGAGCGCGGTGTGCGTATCGCAGATCTCCACAAGGCGGCGGGCACACGCTTTGATCTCGCCGTCTCACCTGGACACTCCTATTATATTCACAAGGGCAACCATGAAGCGCGCGTTCGCGCAGGCCTGCAGCGGGTGCTCGTTGCGCAGCTCGCCTTTCGCCCCTCCGAATCAACGGCGCGCTCGTCGAGCCTCGACCGCACCTTCCGACGTGACCTTTACCGGATCCCCTTCTCGCGTGGCTTTTACGAGGGCTTCGCCTCCCGAGCGGGGCATATCCCCGTGGGCGGGACCACGAGAGATTGGGTAATAGACCGCCCGCGATCGACCCGTCGCCACTCCTTGCAGCTCGGCTACCAAACCAGCGGCGCGCTGCTGGACCTCCCTGGGCTCAACCATGGGGTCGAGATCGGATATGGCGTCGCGCTCAACTCCAATCTATCTCTCCGTGCCACCGCTGAACTCGCCACCTCGAGCCATTCCATCGCTGACAACGCGTTCTCTCTACACCGAGCCGCACTGCTCTTGGGCGCAGCAACCCACGGTTCACCGCTTTCATGGCTTGGGCTGCGCGCGGAGGCTTTGGTGGGCTATCAGGGCTATTTTGCTGATGGGGTGATGCAGGTCGAGGGGCAACGCATCGAAGGTTCCGACCCTTTTGGGCTCCGAGCCGAGGTCGCCGCTGGTGTGCGTCTCTCACTCACGCACCCGATCTTTTTCGATCTGCGCGGTGGGCTCGCCTTTGAGCTGGTGACCCTCACCGATAAAGAAGAGCCCCACGCCACGGGCTTTGTCGCGGCGGGGGCTGGGTTGTATCTCGATTAGCGACCTCCACCGCCCATACCGCGCCCCATGCCGCGTCCCTTGCCTCGGTGTTGCCCCCGACCTTGACCTTGACGACCCATCTCGCCGCGGAAACCACGCTGGCGACAACGCTTACGCAGCGTCTTGCGTTGATCCGCTGAGAGGGTGCTGAGGATCTTCAGGTGTGTCTTGACACGCTCCTCTTTGACCTTCCCGCGGAGGTTGCGCGCCTTGCGCATCACCTGCAACACCTGCTTCTGAGGTGGAAGATCCTGCTGCATCAACTTGCGCATCTGTAGTTTAGTGCGCTGAACCTCAGCATGATGAACGATGCGCTTCTGGAAGAAGTTATCCCGAGCCGCGACGATGGTCTTGATCTGCTGTGTGGAAAGCCCCATGCGCTCCTTCATCGCCTCAGGGGGGGCCCGAAAAAGCCTGCCAGCACAACGCATATGACCCCTCATCATCCCCTTTCCTCGCCGGTGACCCTTGCCCCAGCCGTCACCACCACCACCGCCACCGCCCCAGCGACCCTGTCGTGCGTCTGCGGAAGGCGCCAAGAGCAGCGCTGAAGCCAAAACTGAAACTGCAAACAATGTCCTATTCATGAGAGCCTCCTTGAACGCGCCGAAAGACGCGGCTGAAATATGCTCGAGATTAAAGCACGAGACGTGCCAGAAAAGACCACCGCAGGATACCGCTGTAATTGTTGCACTTTGTCGCAGGTTGTCGAATACGCCTCAAGAACGAGGTGCAGACCTTGCGCCCCCCGCACGTGCAGCTTTTGCACCAAGCCCCTCGATACTTGCCACTTTGCGTCCTGCCCCCTAAAAATGAGCTACACAATCGAATCTGTGATGTGAATGGTCGAACAAGCCCCACCCAGCTCCGAGGACCGCAAGACCCTCATGGGACAAGTGCGCACCATGGGGTGGAATTTCTGGGCCTGCAGCCTCATTGAAGGCTTCGAACGCTTGGCATTCTTTGGCGTGAGCGCGATCCGCTCGCTCTACATGAAGAACACCCTCGACATCAAAGGTGGCGCAAGAGGCTCAATCCTCGGCATTTGGGCGTTACTCCAGTGCATCGTGCCGATGATCTCGAGTGGCTACACCGATGCCTATGGCTACCGCATCAGCATGGTCATCGCCTTCTTGATCAACATCATGGGCTATTCGCTGATGGCCAACTCCAGCGGCTTTGGTTCGATGTTCCTGGCCGCCTGCCTGGTGGGTCTCGGCACAGCGATCTTCAAACCGCCCATCCAGACCTCCGTGGCAACATCCCTCGATGAGCGCAACTCAGAGCTCGGGGTCGGTATCTTCTACTGGGTCATCAACATTGGCGGCGCCCTCGCTCCCATGATCGCCTCCGCGTTGCGCGGCAACGACCTGAGCTCCACCTGGCACTATGCCTTCTACGCGGCGGCAATCTTCACGGCGATCAACTTCTTGCCCGCTACGTTCCTCTTTCGCGAACCAAAGATCCTTCGCGCGCCTCACGAGAAGAGCCCACTGCAGGATTTCGCCTCGATGATGCTGACGCTCTGGAACGACCGACGCTTGCTCTCCTTTCTGCTCGTGATTAGCGGGTTCTGGTTCATGTTCATGCAGCTGTGGGACCTGCTGCCCATCGCCGTCGACGAGTGGGTCGACACCCGGGACGTGGGCGCGATCATTGGCAGCCTGGGCGGGTGGTGGGAGGCGACCTTCCTTGACAGCACGGGGGCGGCCAAGGCCGAACTCTTGATCAATATCGACGCCATCGTGATCATCCTCTTCGTCGTGCCACTCTCAGCGATGTTCTCACGCGTTCCGACCACGATGGCGCTCTTTTTCGGCATGGTCATCACCACCATGGGCTTCATGGGCGCGGGAGTCTGCAACTCTGGTGCGACGGTCTCCTTGGCCATCTTCGTCTTCGCCATGGGGGAGATGATTTGCAGTCCAAAATTCACTGAGTTCATCAATGTCGTGGCGCCTCCTGACAAAAAGGCCCTCTACATGCGCTACTCCAACATCCCCTTTGCTCTTGGCTGGGCGGGCGGAAACTTTGTCTCGCAGCCACTCTACGGACGCCTCTCAGGCCGCGATCGCTTCGCCAGACGCTACCTCGAAGAGCAACTCAAGGTCTCCGCGGCAGAAATGAAGACCCTCGAGACCGCCGCCCATATGTTGCCCATCGGCGCAAAGCCTGATGGACCCCTGCTCGACGCCATCTACGACAAGCTGGCGCTGGCGGGAAATCCCCTCGTCTACAAAGGAACGGAGAGCGTTGGCAAGCGCTACGCTGCTACGGCCGTTCTGTGGAACGTCTACCGCCCATGGAAGATCTGGCCAGTCCTCGGCGCTGTGGGCCTGATCTCCCTCATTGGCATGCTGCTCTTTCACCGCGTTCGCAATAAGACGGGCAGCAGAGGCTACAGGGGGGAAGAGATTTTGTGAAAGACCGAGCGCGTGGACTTGTCGCTGTCTTGGCCCTTGTCACCATCGCCGCGGTGGCGATGACCAGTACACAGATCGCCTTGGATGCGCCGTGGGCGGCCTTGATCTGCTTGATTGTCGCAGCTGTGGCGCTTTTTTGGCCTGAGACAGCGCCAAGGGATGCAGACCTGCTAAGACAGGTAGCCAGCGCCCTCAGCGACGTGAAGAGCCCCGAAGCCCTCGGAGCAAAACTCCGCGCCGTGCTGCAACACCACTTTCACAACGCCTATGTGATCGCAGTTGATCACACCTCAAACCCACCTCAACTGCACTGCTTGCACGAGGTCTTGCCTCCAACCGAGGGCGCGCCCCTACCGGCGCGCTTCGCAGGTCGTGAGCTTGCTCCAGTGGCGCAGCTCCTCGAGCAGAGGGTGCCCCTCGCGCGCAGCGACTTTGACGATGGAACCATGGATAACGGCATGGCCGATCCACGGTCCAGCCACCGCTTCTGGCATACCTATGGGCTGGCGTCGTTATGGCCCGCCCAGGCGACGGAGGAAGAGCCTCTTCGAGGGTTGGTCGCCCTTGGGGCGCCCTTGGGGACCCCTCCATCCAACGACACCTTGCTCGCGATCACGCAACTCTTTGCGAGTGGCCTCACGCTCTTGGGCGGCCGCGAGGATCTCGCTGGACACCAACGTGTCCTCCAGCAAAGCGTGACCCAGGCTCATCAATCGCTCTCCCTCGCCCTCGACGACCTCGAAGAAGCGCGAGCCAAGCTCGTGGAGGCCGAAAAGCAAGCGATGATTGGGCGCCTGGCCGCTGGTATCGTCCACGAGGTGAACAGCCCCTTGGGCACCCTCAAGAGCGCTGCTGACACCCTTGAACGCGCCACAACACGTGTGAAGGAGCTCATGGAGGCCAGCGCCGAGAGAATAGACGGGGCCGTGCTGCAGAGAGCCCATCGGGCCTTTGGCGCGCAGGACACAGCGCTCCAGGTGATGCACGAGGGCCACGCACGCCTCAATGAGGTGATAGAGCGCATCGGCCGCTTCGCCAACCTCGACAGCGCCGAGATCAAGAACGTCGACCTACGAACCTGCATTGAAGACGCTGTTGCGTTGGTGCAGGCACAAAGCTCTGCAGAACAGATCGAGTTTTCCCTCGACCTGCCCATGAGCGCGCTCGAGATCACGTGTTTTCCCGCTAAGCTCAACCACGCGTTCTTCAATTTGGTGGAGAACGCAGCCGCGGCTATTGAGCAGAGCGGCGTGGTGACGATCTGCGTGAGTCGACGGGAGGGAACCAAAGGGCTCCCAGCCACAGCCCAGGTGGAGATCACGGACACCGGCCAGGGGATCCCCCATGAAAAGCTCCCTGGCTTGCTCGACCTGGCCTTCACTGTTCGCCTCGGTGGCCGAGTCGGCCTGCGAACCGGTCTCCCAGCTACTCGTCAGACCTTCGTCGAATTGGGTGGAGATCTAATCATTGAGAGTGAGCTGGCCAAGGGCACACGAGCGGTTGCCACCTTGCCCCTCACGAGCCACTGACTGAACCCTTCTTTTCTAAAGAAACTCAGCACCAACGTGACCGCTGACACGGCGCTCAGACCTGTATTTGGGGCATCATCAAGTGTCGTCAAGTCTGGGTCGCTCTGCTATGGTGCCGGCGACCGCTAGGTCTTTGATTTTCCACCAAAGAGGTAGATTCGATGATCCCTTCCCCTGCCAAAATTCAACAAGCCGAAGGCAAACTCGGTGTGCTCACCCCTGGCCTTGGTGCCGTGAGCACCACCTTCTTCGCGGGTGTGCACGCGATTCGACGTGGCCTGGCTCAACCCATCGGCTCCCTGACGCAACTCGACTCGATTCGCCTCGGAAAACGAACCGAGAATCGCAACCCTAAGATAAAAGATTTCGTCAGCTTAGCTGGGCTCGATGACCTCGTCTTTGGTGGCTGGGATCTCTTTCAAGACAACGCCTATGAGGCGGCGTGTAATGCGGGCGTGCTCGATCAACCGCTCCTCGAGCAAGTCAAAGACGACCTAGAAAAGATCAAGCCGATGAAGGCCGTCTTTTCGAAGGACTACGTCAAGAGGCTCGACGGGTCCTGGGTCAAAGAGGGCAAGAACAAGATGGAGCTGGCCGAACAGCTCATGGAGGACATCGCCCGCTTCAAAGAGGAAAACGGCTGCTCGCGCTTGGTGATGATCTGGTGCGCCTCTACCGAGATCTACCTCAAGGAGGGTCCTGTCCATCAATCGCTAGAGGCCTTCGAAAAAGGGCTGCGCGAAAACGACCCAGAGATCGCCCCCTCGATGATCTACGCTTACGCCTCGCTGAAATCAGGCGTGCCCTTCGCCAATGGCGCTCCAAACTTGACCGTCGACTTCCCGGCGATCCGCGAGCTAGCGGTCAAAAACGGCGTCTGCATCGCAGGCAAAGACTTCAAAACTGGCCAGACGCTGATGAAGACCATCTTGGCGCCTGGCTTTCGCGCACGCCAATTGGGCATCGAGGGCTGGTTCTCCACCAATATTCTCGGCAACCGCGATGGTGAGGTCCTCGACGACCCCGCCTCCTTCCAAACCAAGGAGGTCTCGAAGCTTGGTGTGCTGGAGCATATCCTCCGCCCAGACCTCAACCCCGAACTCTATGGCGACCTCTATCATAAGGTGCGCATCAACTACTACCCACCCCGCGGCGACAACAAGGAAGGGTGGGACAATATCGACATCAAGGGCTGGTTGGGCTACCCGATGCAGATCAAGGTCGACTTCCTCTGCCGCGACAGCATCCTCGCCGCGCCCATCGTGCTCGACCTTGCGCTCTTCATGGACTTTTCCCAGCGCGCGGGCATGAAGGATATCCAGGAGTGGCTGAGCTTCTACTTCAAGTCCCCCATGGTCGCACCGGGTCTGCGCCCGCAGCACGACCTCTTCGTGCAACTCTCCAAGCTAAAGAACGTGTTGCGCTACCTTCTGGGTGAAGACCAGATCACCAACCTTGGCCTGGAATACTACGAATAAGCGTGCAGAGAATACTGGGAATAAACATACAGGCAACCTCTTGGCTGGCCCCAGTGCTGGACGACAAGCCCATGGGGGGGCATCATACGAAGCACGGTGAGTCTTCGCCGCAATTTGTTGGAGACCCTTATGCGCCCTATCTTGACCTTGCTCATCGCCGCAAGTTTCGTTGCCGCCTGCGCGGACACCACCACCCTTGTTCCTGACAGCGCCCCCGATGGCGTAAGCAGCGACGCTGAAGGGGATTACGGCTTCGCCGATACCGGTCCCGTGGATCAATTCGTTCTGCCTGATGGCTTCATTCTCGGCAAGACCGTGGTCTACGCCCACACGCCTGAAGAACTCTTCAAGGTCGACCCTGAGACCATGGCCGTGACCTCCGTGGCGGCCTTCGTCTTCCCCACAGAGGAAGAGTCCAAGCGCATCACCGACATCGCCCTCGATAAAGACGGCAAGATGGTGGGCGTCACCCGCAACACGGTCTACGCCATCGATGTCGCCACCGCGGTCTGCACCCGCCTGGCATCGAACGCTGTGCACTATGTGGGACTCTCCTATGTGGTCGATACCTCGAAGCCCGACAAGACCGAGTTTCTGATGGGACTCGACAAGGACGGCACCGTCTATGAGATCAACCCTGAGACAGGGGCGACAACGCCCCGCGGGGGGCTTGGCAAAGACCCTGTCGACACCGCCGTTGACCTCAACGCCGCCGGCGATATCGTCTCGGTGCGTGGCCTCATAAGTCCCCACATTCCCGGATCCACGACCCTGGCCACGGTGGTGCGCCCAGGCTACGACAACGACTGGCTCGCGTGGATCAATACCACCAGCGTGGGCAACTTTGGCGAAGCAGCCCTCATCGGCGACACGGGCTTCGCCAGGATCTGGGGCCTGGGTTTCTGGCAACATGATGGAAGCAACAAGATCTTTGGCTTCACCACAGAGGGGGAGTTCTTGTTGATCAACATCCTCACAGGCAAGGCCACCCTGCATTCTCAGGACATCGACCATGAGTGGTGGGGCGCTGGAGTCACCACCGACGCCCCTACCATCGACTGATCCAACACGTCATCGCCTGATCCAACACGTCATTGACTGATCCAACACATCATTGACTGATCCAACACATTATTGGGGATTCATTCATGAGCCTGATCGAGACCCTGCGATCGCTGCTCGATCTGCCGCTTGGGGATGAAGCCCACGAGCGCATCGACCAAAACATCCGTTTCTTGGAGCGTGTGCTCCAAGACGAGCAAACCTTCCAACACCTCGGCAGTCGCCTCGACTGCGGGCTCTTGGTGGTGGATGAACGTGGTGTGGTCACCTATATTAACGACCGCCTCGCTGACCTCTTCCGCGCGCCCCGCTCAACCCTGGTGGGACAATTTGTAGCGTCCTGGCTCGAGGGCGACGCCAAGGCGACCTTCTTCCGCCAATTTTCTCAGCGCCGACGTGGTGTATCGAGCCCCTACTCCCTACGCGCCCAACGCGCTGATCGCACCTCCACCGTGGTATCGGTCATCCCCTTTCCTCGTTTTGATGAGCAGGGCACGTTCCGTGGCACCTTCGCGATGCTCTTTGAGATAGGCAGCGATCCCACGGCCCATATGCTAGAGATGGTGCCACATACCGAGCGCCCACCTGAAAACTCTGATCGAATGCTCGATGAGCTCTCACCACGCGAACGGCAAATCGTTGACACGCTAATGGCGGGGCAAGATGTGGGCAACGTCGCTCAAACCTTTCACATCAGCGAGCATACGGTGCGCAATCACATCAAGTCGATCTACCGCAAGCTTGGTGTACACTCGCGCGCCGAGCTGATCCGGCGCATCCTCAACACATGAGAGCCTCATTAGGGATTATCATGCCGACGCTCTCTCTGCTGAGCGCCTGCCCTGGGCCGAGCCCCCAGCACCCGTCCCTCATCCCTCGTGCCCTCGTCCCCTCAAACGACCACACCCAAGACCACCCCAAGTGCCTCTATGGTACGACTGAAGCCCGTCATCCTATGGGGCCAGCAGAGGACTTTCGGCTCCCTCAAGCTCATGGCGAGCTTCGAACTCTCCTCACCTCATCCCCGCTTCGGAGGGCTCTCGGCGCTAACCTTCTCTGCTGACGGCGAGCGGTTGATCTTCGTCTCTGACCGCGGTCATTGGTTCTCTGCGCGCACCAAACATCATCCAGATGGAGCGCTCCAGGCCCTCGTTGACTGGCGTGATGGGAGCTTGCTTGGCCCCAAGGGTGAGCCCTTCGTTGGCAAGCGGCGTGACGCCGAATCCCTCTCCACCGACAGCTCTGGCGCGCTCTTTGTGGGCTTCGAAAACTACCACCGCGTGCTGCGCTACGCCCATGGTTTGGGTAAACGCCCAACCCCCATCGCCGTGCCGCCCGAACTCAAAGACTCGCCCGGCAACGGCAGCCTCGAAGCGCTGACAACGCTGCCCGATGGCCGGCTTCTCTTGCTTTGTGAGCGCTTTCGGCACCCCGATGGGTCCCTCCGCGGCTGGCTGAGTGTGGGCACCCCTGCGCAGAAGCCACTGCGATGGCAAAGCATTCACTATGTGGGTAGCGATGACTTCAACCCCACGGCCGTCGCCGCGCTGCCCACGGGAGAAGTGCTCGTACTAGAGCGCTTCTTCTCTCCCTTCCGTGGCATGGCCGCGCGTATCCGCCACATCGACGCCGCCGACCTCAGGCCTGGTGCACGCATCAAAGCCCAAGAGATCGCTCGCCTTGATCGCGGTCTCATAGACAACTTTGAAGGGCTCGCGGTGCGCTACGAGAAGGGGACGGGAAGCACGCACCTCTATATCGTCTCTGATGACAACTTCAACGCGCTACAACGCACGCTGCTCTATCAATTTCGTCTCTCGAAATGAGCCTTCTTGGGTGACTCTAGATAAACCCCCACCCCATCTCCCCGCTTCGCGCCAGGGAGATAACCCGCCTTTGTTGTTGTACTCTTGATTACAAGGGTTTCACAGGTTGGTCGTCC
>JAFCZD010000170.1 GCA_019314525.1 Deltaproteobacteria bacterium | reverse complement strand
GTTGATCATCTCTTCAAGACGCACCGCACCCTGGGGTGGTGCTTGGCCCCTGGTCAAAAAGCGTCGCATGTTGGCGTAGGACGCCGTGTCCACATCTACCGAGAAGGTCGAAAGCGGCGCCTGAGCCACCCGCATGAAGGGGTTTTCACGGAGCGTGTTGTAGCTTTCGTTGCCGCCACGCTTGTCGTACTCCTCTCCCTCATCATACCCTAGGCCCCACCAGACACACCTCGATCATAATCCCGGCCGCGCATACCACTCGCTCGATGTGATGCATGGCGACCTATACCGCCGCCGCCGCTGCCCTTACCACTTGCCCCCAAACCAATCTTTGTCGGTGTGCTGTATCGGCCAAGCCCTCGAGAGGACTGGGGAGTCGCAGAGCGGAGAGTCACAGAGCCGGTTGGGGCAGTGATCTTGGCCGTGATGCTGGACGAGCTTCGGGGTGAGTCCGCGACTTGCTTCGCACCTGAACTGTGGACGCTTTTTACGGAGAGCCGCTGAGCGCGTCCCCAGCCTTCTGGCCCTACGACGTCCCCAGCCTTCTGGCCCCCGGTCATGAAAGCCACGCTGCCCAGGCCTACTGCCAAGAGCACACTCGCAGCGGCGGCTATAGGCACGATGACCTTCATGCGCCGCCGACGAGCCGCTGCCAAATCCACAAGGTTATTGTCTTGCGCCTCGCTCTTTTCGAGGCGCGCCTCGAGGGCCGCGCGACGCTCGGCGTCAAGCCCCTCGCTCTTGGGCATCTCGCCCAATACGCTGCTCAGCCAGCTGGCCATGGCGGCCTCGATCTTCTGGCGTTCGGCGTCGTCGAGCTCACCCAGCACATAGGCCGTGAGGCGTGGATCGTTGGCGTCGAGTTTCATCGCACACCTCCTTCTGCTGCCAGAGCTTCTCTCAAGGTTTTGACGCCGCAATGCAGCAGGTAGCCCACATTTCCCGTGGAGTGGCCGGTGACCGCGCTGATCTCGCGGTAGCTCAGCCCCTCTTGAAACTTGAGCTGCACCACCTCCTTTTGCTTCTCTGGGAGGGCCGCGATCATCGTGGTGAGGGCGCTAGCGGTGCGGCGCTGCTCCAATTGCTCGCCGGGGTCGGGCCCAAGACTCTTTTGTCGCTCAAGCTCTTCGGGGGTCGCAGACTGCATGGGACGCTCCTTCTTGGTGACGTCCAGGGCGCGATTACGACAGACGCGATAGAGCCAGGCCTTCACATGCTCGCGCAGCGCTTGCCAGTCTTCCGCCTCCACCAGCCTGAAGAAGGCGTCCTGCACCACGTCCCGTGCGCGCTCGCGGTCTCCCACGATGGAGACGCAATAGCTCAGAAGCGGCGCCTCATAGCGCTCGATGGTGGCTCGGATCCAGACCGTGCGGCTTTCAGCGTGGCTCATCGTGTCAACGTCTCTGCTCCCTGGTCGAGGCTATAACGACTGGGCAGAGATTTTCTTAGAAAGATTGTAATTTGGGCTGGGCGCAGGCTGAACGAGTGGTCAGCGGGATGACTCCAGCAGCCACCATCCACGGCTCTTCAAGGTGGAAGTCCTCCCACAAACCCAAACACTTACGCAAGGTGCGTATCTTGCAAGAATTGGAGTGTGCCCCGCCATCTTCTCAAAATCTCCAGCCTCGTGGTGCTCTTCACATTGCTGGGGCTGACGCCCGCAGCTCATGCAGGGGACGGTGTTCAGCGGCTGGTGCGGCGCCTCACGGCTCCCTTCAAGAAAGCGCTCAACGCGAAAGTCACCCGGCGAGAGTTCTTGGGCATCGACGCTATGCGTCATGGCGCCAAGGCCGTCCGCCAGGTGGTATCCGAGCTGCGAGCAGAGCAGGCGCTCACGCCCACGGCAATCACCACAGAATCCCCCTCACCTCCTCCCCAAAAAACGCAGCACACACACCACCAGGCCAACACGAAGATCACAGGCCCGAACCTCAGCCGGCGACGCATGCTGGGCTTTTTGGCAGTGGGCCTGGTCGCCGTGGCCATGCCCAAGCCTGCTCGTGCCCTCGAGCTGCGAGGGACCAAGAGCTTCCTCTCCCGTCTCTTTGGCATGGACAACGCGACGTCAAAGCGCAAGCCCGCGCCCACTCAGAAAAACACGACGCAGCGCGTAACCAAAGATCGCTCCAACGTCGTATCACCTGTCACACAGGGCACTATGCCCAAGGGCGGCTATTTTGGTGCCCCCCGCAAAAACAGCAAAGGTCAACGCTACAGGCATCGCGGCTTGGATATCACCCTCGCCAAAGGCCAACCCATCCGTGCAGCCACCAGCGGCGTGGTGGTCTCCAGACGCCGACTCGGCACCTATGGGCGCGTGGTGGTGATCTTGCGCGATGACGGCGTGAAGACCGTTTATGGCCATCTCTCAGCCTATGGCAAGATCAAGGAGGGAGCCCGCGTGCAGGCGGGTGACCTCATCGGCAAGGTTGGAAACTCGGGTCGCTCCACCGGTCCGCACTTACACTTCGAGTGGCGCGTGGGCGCCACCAGCAAGAACGCGGAAAGACCCATTGACGGCAGCCCTGTCAACCCCAAGAGGATCCTCAAGGGCACGCCGGGCTATCCACTCTAGAATGGGGCCTAGACGACTCAGTTCAAAGGCTTGAAGATCAACGTATCCGGCTGGCCCACCTTCTGCAGTTCCAAGCTCGAGCCCTTGAACGTGACCTTCAACACATCACCCTTCGGTTTCTTCTTGCTGTAGGTCACGAGCCGATCACCTTTGAGCGTCCAAGTTCCTGTTTTCACATCACCCTTCTGACCCGCATGCACCAGTTCGCCTTGCCAGGTGTGATCTTTTTTGAAAGTCATCCTCACATGCATCCCAGGAGGAGGTTTGCCCTCTTTATCCTTCTTCACCCACTTCACAACCTCCCAAGAGCCTATGATGCTTGGTTTTTGGCTCTTTGCTTCGGCCAAAGCCGAGGTAAAGAAGGTCGCCACCAGAAGAACCACCGACCACTGCAAACGCATGCAACCTCGCTATCTCAACGCCTCTCCTGGCGCCACCTCGGGGGGGCTCAGTTGCCCCGGAACACTTTTCTAGCGCAGCGCGACGCACTACGCGAGTATGGATACGCGAGGAGACGACCATGCTGCACCAAAGCTTCAACCACGCGCGCCGGCTCAACCTCTTTCGTCTTGGCGCGAAACTCTCCTATTTTCTGCCAGGACAGGACGTTGAGCGAGATCCCCTCGCCGCGCTGGAGTCGGGAGGCCCACCCCTCGCCGATGCCTTCCCCATTGAGCTGGGCGGAGCGCAGGTGACAGCTCTGCGCGATGAGGCCGCTCGAGGGTTGAAGCAAGAGCAGCTCGAGCTGGCACAAGGCTTCACCTTGGACCGTGGACTCTTCGATGGTCCGCCCACGTGGCGACCCACGTTGGCTTCATCGATCGCGCTGCCAAAGCTCGACCCGCTGCTCCAAGATCGGGTGCTGCGCCTGCAAATCGAGCGCGCCATGGGCGCCGTAGCGGCCCAGCTTCAAAGCTGGGGAGAGACAGGCCAGCGAAGCCTCGCAGGTGCCATGGCTGACCTCAGCACCACCGCCGCCATTGCGGCTGTAGCTGGCGCCACCCTCGACTCGAACACACAGCAAGAGCTGAAGAAACGTTACCTGGCCTGGCAACGGCAGGCCTCCGCGAGCCACGAGCCGCCGGCCTCACTGGGTCGAACACGTGTCATCGGGGGGCTCATGGAGCGCATTGAAGGCCAAGCACCACGCTGGCTCAGACGCGCCACTCCACGTGCCAGGGCTGGCGTGTTAGCCCTCCTGCGCGAGGCCATCTCCAAGGGCGCCCGACGCACACGCGAGACACCAGCTTCCGCTCAGGACAGTGATCTACTGCGGCTTGCCTGCGAACCCCATCACGCAAGCTGGGTAGGGCGCGGAGGGCGCAACGTCAACGACAACGCTGAGCTACTGCTGGTCTTGCTCGAGCAAACCCAGCGTTGGGTCGATCATGCCTGCTGCGTCCTGAACACACGTTGGGCCAAGGAGCCTCATCACCTCCACGCGTTGCTCGAAGAACAAGACTGGGTCTTTGGCGACCAGGGCGACATCACCTATGAGACCTTGCGCCCCTTGGAGCTCTTACGCGACACATTGTATCAAGAGACGACATTGCATCCACTGCATCTGGCGCTGCTGGCGCCTAGCCTGGAGGCGCTGCAGATCTCCGAGTGCTCCATAGAACAAGGCATGTTCGTGCTTGTGGGAGCACCCATCGCGCCAGACCCTGTGGAGGCGCGCATTGCAGAGCCCTTGGCCTTGGCGCTCGCCTCTCTTCTGCTGCAGAAGCTCGAGCAGCTACCCGCTCCGGCGGGGGTGCTGCGTTTTCGGCAGATCCAGTAGCCAGGATTAGTGTTGCGTCTCAAAAAGCTTGATCTTTCCGAGCGCCTTTTATGAGTCGCAACACTCCAGCGCCGCGGAGGCGGTCCCAAATGAAACAGAGTGTCCTGGCTAGAGAAATGCGAAATGAGCCGTCTTGGAGCCGCCCTGTGCCCCTCAAGGGGCGGCGAGAAGCCGGCTCAATGCTTCTGAGACAGAGCACTAATCGTACTACCGAGCGCAGCGATGCCCCGTGGGCGCGGCCGCCCGTTTGATATCTCCGCCATGCCAGCGCGCGGGAGATGACTTCCAAACCTGCTTCAAGAGCGCACACTCGCTCAGGGTCAACGCGGAGAGGTCCACCACTCTCCAGTCACCTTGCTCGGTGGCCACGTGCAGCTTGCTGCCTTTGCGTTGCAGATGCCTCACCGGCCCGTTGAACTCCAGGTGCAAGAGCCTACGTCCATCAGCGACCTGGTAGGCCTCCAGCTCACCGGAGGCATAACCCACCACAACGATGTCCTCGGAAAGGAAGCGCGCGATGGTGGGCCGGACAGCCAAGCTCAGCCGCAAGACCTTGGACTTCTTGCCACGCAGGAGCGCAAGCTTGCCAGGCTCCGCCACCAGCAGCCTCCCCTTCGCGCCGGCGATCACCCGTGGATATGCGAGCAAACGTGGCCAACTCTCACGCCGGCCCCCCCGAGCATCAAAGCGCTCGATCTCACCGCCCTTGCGCACCACCAAAATCGCTTCACCCTGGCGGCCGATGGCCACCGCGTCTGTGGTGAGCATGCGTGGTGCGGCGCCGAGGGCCAGAAGCTCGGTGCCCTTTTTCCAGCGCGTAGCGCAGGCACGCTCGAGGGCCACCACCTCCGAGATACCGCTGCGGGGCACTCGCATCACCTGTTGGTCTTGCACCACGTCCCAAAGCTCGGCGTGGTGATCAAAGGTCGCAAGACAAAGCCAGCGTTGACTCGTATCCATAGCGGCTAGCCAGCCCTGGTCGATCAGCTGCTTTTGCCACTTTTTCGTGGTGGGCCGAGGGGGGCCAGGTGGCCGCAGAGAATACGCACCGCTGGCGGGCTGCTCTCGGATACCCCGTCCGGTGTAAAGACGAGGCGGAGACACCGTCAGCAGCGGCGTATGATCCAACGAGCGCGCGGTATCTCGGCGCCAAATTCGCAGTTGGCCATCGACGAACCCCGACGCGACCAGCTTCTTTTGACTGTCAAACGCGAGGCTCATCAGCCGGCTACGAGCACCGAAGAAAAGCTGGGCTTTGCGCGTCACCCGATTTCCGAGCAGGAACGCAGCACCGAAACCCTGGCCCACATCTCGGGAAACAATGATCGTCTGATCGTCATAGGGGTCGAGGATCGCGCGTGTTTGAAGTTGCCCCCGAGAGGGGGCGAGCTCCTCGGACTTCCCACTCGTGGGGTCGAGGGCAATGACATCATGGGCGCCGAGACGAAGGGCGATCCGCCCGTCTCGCATCTCTTGCATCACCAAAGCGCCAGAGTTGCCGAGGCCACGGGGGAGGCTCAGCTCCTTTGCCAAAACAAGATTGGGTAGGGTGTAAAAGGCGAGAGATTTTGTCTTCTTTCCCACCGTCAATAGATGCCCCCCGCTGTTGAAGAGCACATCGGTCGCTCCGGTCTTGGGAGCGAAGCTCGAGATGCGCTCGCCGGTCTCAGCGTCCCATAGATACACACGCCCTGTATCGGACACGCCAGCCAGGGTCTGTCGGTTGGGGGAGAGAGCGAGCGTGAGGAGCGCGTCGGGACCTGACGCGTAGCGTGTGAGGGGGCGAAGGGTCTGCAAGTCGAACTTGTGAGATCCACCATATTCACAGCCGACGTAGAGCAAGCCACGCTTCCCGTCGACGAGGAGACGACGAATGGGAGATTCGAGCGTCATCTGCCGCTGTAGGTTCCCCTCTCGATCCCACACTCTGAGCCTGCCATCGATACCACCGCTGATCAGCTCCTTACCATCAGGGGTGAACGTCAAGGCCATCACGGCCTTGCGATGCCCCCGCTTGCCAGCGGAGGCCAAGGCTGCCACATCAAAGAGCTGCAGCTCGCCATGCATGGCGCCCGCCAGCAGCCGCCGATCATCAGAATCGAAGCGGAGGAGGATGGTCCAGATACGTACCCCTGTGGTGGTGAAGCGCGTGTCTCCGGCCAACTTCAGCTCGTGAACAAGCAGACAGCGCCGTGAATCCCAGAGCTGTAGATGACCCCCTCGTGAACCAAGCGCCAACCACCGACCATCGTGACTGAAGCGAAGCGCCGAGATCCAGCGCTGGGTGTTGATCCGACAGCTGCGCTCCTCGTTGACTTGATGAACCTCGAGCGTACCATGCACCTCAAGGCTCACGTTCGCCACGAGCTTGCCATCCGTCGAAACCGCCACAAACGTGAGAGGCTTGCCACTCTTGTTCTTGATCTGCAGAAAATCACGCCCCCCACGCTTCAGGGTCAAGCCAGGAGAGCCCGTAGCCGTTACCACCTCTCCCCGGACCACTCCCACCACCCGCCCATTGGGGCCAAACTCACGCACTTTGGGTTTCTTTTTCTGGTCAACAGACCAGCCCATGAGCTGCCGTCGAAAGCTGTAAAGGAGCTTCTTCTTGGGCATGGCGAAGAGCTGGTGTGGCGCGAGAAAACCACTCTCCACATGGCGCCCCACGCTCTGGAGCGCACCTGTGTGGGTGTTCAAGAGCGATATCGCGCCCCCCTTGGCTATCATCGCCAGCTGATGGTCCGCGGTGAAGGTAATATCGAGGATCTCCGCCTTTGCAGCCCTGAGGACCTTCTGCTCCAGCGACGCGAGGTCCAGCTGCAGCAGAGGTCCATTTTCAAGGGCCAGCACGACGCTGCGCCCGTCCGGCGCGAACGCGGCCTTCAGCGGCCGTTGAAGCAACTGGTGTTGCCAAATGCGCTGCCGATGGGACAGCTCCCACCAGAGCCGACGGGCCTGAGGGGTAACCTCACGCTCCAACGCTGAGCGCAAGAGCGCACGAGCACGGTGCGTCTTGCCTTGCTCGAGAGCCAATGTTGCGGCCTGCCGTTGAGCGACCGCGAGCTGAGTTTCTGCGCGCGCCCACTCATGGCGCGCCTCCTCGGCTTTCAGATATAACGTCAGCCCCCAGCCCGCGAGGAGCATGAGCGAGAGCAAGACACCCAGGGCCACACCCCGACGGAGGGTGCGTGTCCGACGGTTCCGTGCGCGCTCTCGCTCCTCCTTGCGCTGCTGAGCCAGCTGCAAGAAGGCCGCCGCCTCCTCTCCGGGACAAAGCGCGAAGCGCTCCATACTGGCCAGGGCCTCTTGGAGCGCCTCCCCCTGCCAAACTTCGTCCTCCCGCCGACCTCGCCGCGCCCACAGAGAGGCGGCCTGTTCAAGTTCTTGAGCGAAGACGCGCTCTTCGCGACTTTCATCAAGCCAGCGCGTCAGCTGCTGCCAGCTGCCGATCAGGGCCTCATGGGCCAGCTCACAGCTCCCATCGGCGGAGCGACGACGCATCACCACCAGCCGCGCTTCCACGAGCTTCGCCAGCACCTCAGCGGCCTCTTCACTCAACCCCTCGAGCAGGGTGTCGTGGTCCACCAATCGGCGAGTGTTGTCTGCAGCAACCAAGCGCTGCAGCAGACGACGCGCCAGCTGACGCCCACCCGCAGAAAGCGCAGCGATCACAGCGTCGGCGTGGGTCGCAAGAGCGCCCACCACCCCCCCCATCTCTTGATAGGCGACTCGCGTCAGACGTCGTCGCTCTCGATCACGCTCCTCCCAGAGCATTTGTCCCGTGAAAGAAAGCAAGGGTAAGCACGCCTGCTCAGGAGCGGCCTCGGCGATCATCTCACTCACCAAGGACGGATCGTCGTAATCATAACCAAACTCGAGGGGTGCCCGCGTGATGATCTGGCGTAGCGCCGCGGCGCCGGGCCGCCGCAGGACTACCACACGACGAAACACACTGGACGCCGCCTCCCCTACCGCAACCTTGCCGAGAAAATCATCTCGCAGCGTGACCACCAAGCGCACGGGATCGTCGACCTCATCGGCCACTGATGCGAGGGCCGCCAGGAATCGATCCTGCTGCACTTCAGCGCCTGCCTGGGTGTGGAGCTCTTCGAGTTGGTCCACAACAAGCAGCACGCGCACCTGTTGTTCATCAGCGGTCTTCCGCAAGAGCAACCCCAGCTTGAGGGGCTGCTGACGCAGCTCGTCGGCCAACGCTCGCTCTGTTCCGCTAGATCCCCCGCTCCATGACGAGAAGTGATTTGAGAGTTGATCACCGGCGATGAGACGCGCTGCCAGCGCGCGAAAAGGGTCGTGGCCAGGGCGAATGCGCAACACCACCCAGGGGGCTTGCTCGCGCAAGCGTGGGATCACACCCGCCTGCACGAAGCTGCTCTTACCAGCACCTGTTGGCCCCAGAACAGCCATGGCGGGTGAAGTGCGCAACGCCTCGACAAAAGCCGCTATCTCGGCCTCACGTCCGAAAAACAGGTGTGCATGCCGCTCGTCAAAGGTAAGGAGACCGCGGAAAGGTCCTTGCAGCTCTTCGAGGTTCACGCTTGAGGGGCCGAGCAGCTCCGCTAGACCGCGACGCACCTCACTCGCATCGGGTCGCCGCGTGGGATCTTTGTGCAAACAGCGAGAGATCAGCTCCGCCAACTCCTCAGGGAGCGTGGCGCCTGCACATAACTTCGGCATGGGCTCTGGCCCGGTCACGCGTGCACGGATCTCAGAGCGGTCCAGAGAACGAAAGGGCAGCAACCCGGTGATGAGCTCATAGAGCATCACGCCCAGAGCCCAAACATCGACCTTGGCGGTCTCTCGCTCTAACCGCCACTGCTCCGGCGCCATATAGGGCGGGGTGCCACGAATGGCGCTCCGCGTGCTGCTGTCAAAACCACGTGAGGAGAAATCACCAAGCGTTACTGCCACCCCCGCCGACTCGTCCTGATCATCCCTGGGTAGATCAGTACCCTTCTTGGTGAGCGGTAGCTTGCCCCCGCGAAGGGTCGGCAGAGATTCGGCAACCTCTGTGGCCCCCTCACCCCTCCCCTCGAGAGGGAGAGAATCTTCGAACCCCTCGGCCTCATCGCTGACGAGGCTAGCACTGCTCGATGGCCGAGTATTGAGCGCTTTGGCGAGTCCGAAGTCGAGGACTCGTAAGCGACCATCTTGAGGAACATAGATATTTTCGGGCTTGAGGTCGCGATGCAGAATCCCACCGGAGTGGGCCTCCTCTAACGCTTCAGTGATGGCCAAGGCGATGCGGATCGCTTCTTTGGCCTGGAGCTGCTGTTCACGCAGGAGTTCTCGCAGAGAGCGACCTTCGAGATACTCGAGGGCAACATAAGGCGTCCCCTCGAATATCCCGACTTCGTAGATAGTAATGATATGTGGATGGTTGAACTTCGCCGTAGCCCGAGCCTCGAAAACAAAGCGCTCCACCGCTTCTTTGGAGCCAAGGACCGTGGGGCGAATGATCTTCAGCGCCACCTTGCGACCCAGTTGAGTGTCCCGCGCGACGTAGACCTCGCCAGCGCCCCCTTTGCCCAGCAAACGCAAGACACGGTAGTGACGTACCTTCTCGCCAGCATGCAATCGGGGCCGTTCTGTCTGCGATCCTTGCCCCATTCATCACCACTCCATAGGAGGTCGTCAGCTTAACAGTCTTCCCCCGCTCGTGTGAAATGAACGAGCACGCTCTTAATGAGGAATAAACACTCGAAGGCGAGCACGCTTTGTATCACTGTGCTAGGTTCCGCCGCTCAAAAGAGGAGCCACCATGGCAGTCAGCGTCGGGGCAGATATTGAGTCGCTTTGTGGCAAATGCGGCGACGTCTGGCACGTCGTCGTAGCAATGGTGGCAGACCGCATCGCCAAGGTCGAATGCAAGCAATGTGGTCGTCAGCATCGGCACCGTCCTCCCAACGGAGCCAAACCTGTGGCCAAGGCTGCGAGCCCTCGCCGCAGCAGCACGAAAAAGGCCACCACACGTAAAACCACAGCGGGCGCTCAATCCACCTCCAATATGCCCCTGATCGAAATCGACCCCAAAAAGCCCCTACGCCCCTATGCCATCACCGAAGAGTTCGCCACTGGCGATCGTGTCGCGCACAAACGTTTCGGCGAAGGCGTGGTGGAGATGGTCCTCGGCCCCGACAAGGTCCAAGTGTTCTTCGCAGACGGTGGACGCCGCGTCATGGCCCAAGGGCGCTAATATCGCCATCGAGCCAAGGACTGCAAGCGTAGAGCTGTCCTACCCCATAGACTGACCTAAAAGGGGGAGGGCCTATGTCCGATTCGTACCTGGAAAAGCTACTGGAAGAGATCACGCGTCAGCTGAGCTTGGTGCACAGGGAGTAAATTCCAGCGACACCCTATCCAGGCTCTACCATCTTCTTGGTGGCTGCCTTCTTGGTGGCTGCTGGTGACCGCCTTCTTGGTGACCGCCTTCTTGGTGACCGCCTTCTTGGTGACCGCCTTCTTGGTGACCGCCTTCTTGGTGACCGCCTTCTTGGTGGCTGCCTTCTTGGAGGCCGCCTTCTTCGTGACCGCCTTCTGGGTGGCCGCCTTCTTGGTGACCACCTTCTTCGTGACCGCCTTCTGGGTGACCGCCTTCTTCGTGACCGCCTTTTGGGGGGCCTTCTCGACAGGGGCCTTCTCGACAGGGGCTTTCTCGACAGGGGCCTGCGACACCAAACCGGGCGCTGGCCGCGACTCTCGCTGCCTATGTGGCGTCGTATCACCAGGCCTTGCAACAACAGGAGCAGACCCCTCTTGGTTCACCACAGCATTTTGAACCAGCTCCAAGGAGCGATGCTCGCCCTCAGGCCG
>JAFCZD010000651.1 GCA_019314525.1 Deltaproteobacteria bacterium | reverse complement strand
GGGGCGCTCGCTTCTTCGCCATAAGCTCTCTTTTCTTCGTCAGCGCCTGCATCGAGCCAGCGCCTGAGGATGTGGGCAAAAAGGTTGCTCGCGTCTCCACCAACTGGAGCCCCATCAACTGCCCATGGTGGGACCCGTTCACCGTATACCCCTTCAAGTTCGGCACGACGCGTGACCAGACGCTGAAGATCTACGACACAGATTACTATGCGAACACCACCTGGCGTCCGATGGGCATGCTCTTCAACAACAACGTGCTCTCTGCTGGTCTCCGCTTTTCGAAATTCGATGTCGAGCAGGGCTACGATCGGCTAGTAATCTCTCACCTCTACGGTGACGAGGTCTTCACCGGCCGCACGGGGTCCTCTGGAAACACGCCGCCACCGCTCAACCAATTCCTGGGCCCTACCCCGTGCACAAGAGTTCCGCTGGCGGGCCAGGGCAGTTTCGCTTCGAATGGTACACCGACGGTTCCTACAACTACACGGGCTATGAGATGGACGCGCTGCAGATCCACTGCAGCTTCGTGCCCTCAACGCCCAACAACAGCTTGCAGCTGGAGCCAAACTACCCCTACCACGGTTACTTGCTCGGGGAAGGCGACGTCATCTACGTCAAGGTGCGCCAGCCCGCCGGACATGCAATGGGCCTTTTGCTTTGGCCTCGCGATGAAGGCACCGATTTCGACGTGCTGGCGAGCGCGTCGCACTTTTTCCCCAGCTATTCCCAGAGCGACTGGTCTAGCACAGAGGGTGGCAAGGCCGTGGACTTGGCGTTCATTCCCGCCCACCCGACCGAGCGCACCATCTACATCGCCATTGGCTCTTTCCACGGGCGCGGACAGTTTCGTTTCCAGGCGAATGTCCACGCGAAGCGATGGGACGATGGGATCACCGTGGGCGTGGATTTCAATCCCTCCGATCACAACAAGCAGGCGATCCGCCGCCTGATCCAAAAGACCGCAGTGGCGTTCTACCAAGCGACCGAAGGGCGACTGCTGCTCGATGACTGGCAGATCCTCTGGGCTGCGCCAAACCAAGGCCACATTCGCCTTCTTGCGAATCTCTGGGCTCATACAGGAGCCCACTATACCCCCAGCTCTCCGGTCAACCCCGAAACAACGTGTTGGAACGCCCCATATGTATTCGACCATATCACCGTGGCCGGACGACACTGGTGCCTAGCCCCTCCCCCCGGAGTAACTGATCCTACAACGGGGCAATGCGACCTTTCTGAGGCCCTGATCGAAGAGGGGGCGGTCCTCACCCTGGTCCATGAATTGGGCCACATGTTCTTCGGTCTGCGAGACGAGTATGGCCCAGCACGCGTGAATGTGCCGAACAGCGGCCATACCTAGGGAAACCCGTATACGGCTAACCTCAACGACTTTTGTGTGCCACACAACGCTGGCGATGACTGGACCTATAAATACGATTCGCCCCACAGCCACTCGATCTACGAAGACAATTGGAGCTGCATCGCAGCCCGGCTCAATGTCGACGGGAGCCCGCCGGTGCCGCCCATCCCCGTAAACTACACCCCCGATGCCTTCTATCGCCTTGGGGGAGATAGCGCAGCCTACTTTCCCGAGCACGTCATAAACATCCAGGACTGATGATGTGCTTTTCGAGGAGGAGAGAAATGAAAAACGGACTTTTGATAGCGTGCGCCACCTTGGTGTTCGTGCTCACCGGCTGCAAAGACGACACACCCCAGGCCAGACGTTCGCCGGATGTGGCCGGGCCCAGCCGATCCGAAGACCCGCCCCCTCCCTACAAGGTTCGGATCCAGGTGGGCGCGCCCTGCTACCTCTGCAACGATGTCTCACCCAACACCCGCATACTCGTGGATTTGAAGGACACAACCATACACATCGCGGACGCCAAGCAGATGGCCATGGGCCAGATGGTGCTGGAGAGCTTTCCCGGACGCACGTCGATCAAAGGCCGCTGGGATATTCGAGACAATCTGACCTATTATTTCGTGCCGGATCAACCGCTGGCGCCGGGGGACTACCTGGTGCGCTTTCCCAACGCGGGCGCCGACCTGAAGGTGACCCCCGCGCCCTATAACCTCTTTCGCGTGGGGCCTGGCCCGACCCGTCTCCGCACCATCGAGCTCTATGCCGACAAATCCGACCCCTCCGGCGGCTTAGCGAAGGTCGTGGCCATCTTGACGACCTTGCCCGACGCCACCTTCACGACCGCATTGCAGAAGGAGGTCGATGATCACTGGCAAACCATCACACTGCGCAAGGGAGACAAACCCGGTGAAAGTATCAAGGCGAACCCCAGCGATACAATCCCCACCGATAAGCGGCTCCGCATCACGGTGCGCAGCGACCTGCTCGATGGCGCCTACAATGGGTTGCCGGCCTCGAAGAAGGAGCTCACGGTGGAGTTTCGGCCGCAAGATATTTCCGGAGATCCGCGCCAGGTCATCTACTATGTGCCTCCCCAGCTGGGCATCGATCTGCTGACCGGCAAACCCCAAGCCGAGTAGGTGTTGGTGCGGGTGGAGGCGCTCTGCAGCTCAGCGCGAAGGTGTCGATTCATGTTAGCCGAGGAGGGCAAGTCAACGACACCGCGGAAGGGGCAGATGCCTATCCTTTTGGTGTGACACCAGGGCAGGTGTCTGGGTTGTTCACCATCGGGCGTCTCAGCCCCTGACCCGTGGATCATTCATTCAGCTGGGAAGGGCGGGCTCGCGAAGCCGACGAAGCGAGGCTCGGGCGCCAGCCAAATCCCGAAATGCTCGAAGACCCCTTCGCGGATCTCCTGCGCGAGGGCAATGATTTCCTGTGCCGTCCCACCCCCACGGTTGATGAGCGCAAGGGCGTGTTTATTTGAGATGCCCACGGCTCCATGAACGTGTCCCTTCTTGAACCCGGCGTGCTCCATCAGCCATGCGGCAGGGAGCTTGATTTGATCTTTGCCAATCGGGTGAAAGGGCAGAGCCTCCTCTTTTTGCCGGGCACCGCTCTGCTCGCTTCTCTGCTCCATCGCCGCCAGTTCTTCTGCCTGGATGATGGGGTTGACGAAGAAGCTGCCAGCGCTGCGGCTGTCAGCGTCATTGGGATCGACGACCATGCCCTTTCGTCGGCGCATCTCGAGCACGACGTCGCGGATCTGTGCGAGGGTTGCATCGCCCTCTTTGGCCTCCAAGGCGCGGCGAAGCTCAGCGTAGGCCGCGGGCGCGGGTTTGCCCTGAGGGAGGCGCAAGGTCATCGCTAGCACCACATATCGCCCCTTCCATCGGCTCTTGAAGGCGCTGTCGCGGTAGCCAAACGCGCAGGTGGTCGCGCTGAGATCCG
>JAFCZD010000169.1 GCA_019314525.1 Deltaproteobacteria bacterium | reverse complement strand
CGAGCGCTGGCTCGCCGTTTACGGCACATGTGTGTCCGTCATCAGCTCCTAAGCAAAAAGGTCGCACCCTTGCTAATGTGCGAACCGTCCCCTCCGTTTCTTGGATCAGACCTGGCCCTGTCCCCCCCCTCGTTGATCATCAGCCCACATGAGCATAGGATCCTCTACAAATGGAGGAACGCGATGAGATGGACAGCTTTATCAGCAGGATTGCTCTTGGTCTTCGTACTTGGCTGCGACCAGAGCGAAGGGATCAAAGAGATTCAGCCCAATTTTGGCAACATTTCTGGCAAAGACGATGTGGTGCTTCTTGGCAAGGGCTTCAAGACGGGGCTCACGGTGACTTTTGGCAAGCAGCAGGCGACTCATATCGTTGTTGAGTCGGACACCAAGATACGCCTCAAGACGCCAGCAGGTCCCGAGGGAGTGGTGGACATCTACGTGACGGACGCCTCCGGCAAGACCATCATGCTCAAAGGGGCTTTCACCTACAGGCGAGCAGGCTCGAGCTAAACAGGTTGTGATGCTGTTTAGAGACTAAGGCGTTTCGAGGCGGAAGAGCTGCTGCCCCATGAGTACAAAGGTACCAAAGGGCACAATGCGTGGCTCTTTGATGCGGATGAAGGTTCCATTGGAGCTGCCTAGGTCACAAAGATAGACGTGCCCTTCCTCGGTCAGCGTCAATTTGGCGTGGGTGCCAGAGACATACCCATCATCAGAGAAGAGGATGTCGCCGCGTTCACGGCCAAGGACCATCTCGTCACCCATGAGCGGGAAGGCGCTCCCATCAATGCCCCGGCGCACGATGAGGCTCAGCCGGCCCCAATAGCCCGGGTTGGGGCTCCCAAGGATCTCTGTGCCATCCTCTGCGGTCATCGGTTCGTTGATGGCGTCAAAGCGCAGCAACTCCTGCCCGATACGAAAGACATCCGCATCGTAGAGCCTCTCGTCGCTCGTGAGGCGCACGAAGACACCATTGAGGCTGCCACGATCTTCCACGGTGATGTGGTCGCCATCAATGGCGATTCGGACATGCTCAGGGCTGAGATAAGTGTCGCTGTCAAAGAGCATCCCTGAGCCTCGTCCCATGAGGTTGTCAGCGGATCGCACATCGTGGGTTCCACCCTCTGAGCCATCAGGACGAATCAACGACATTCGCATGTGAATCTGGTCTGCGAGGGTGGCGCTGGCTGGCGCTTGGCCCCCAGCGGATACCTCCAGCCGCGTTCCACAATTGCCACAGAACGTGAAGCCCGCGGGGTTCATCGTGCCGCAGAGCTGGGACAGGCGCGGTGTTGCGTTCAGCCGGGTCGGGGTCAGCGCCGACGATTTCTGCGCCACATCCGAGGCAGAATTTGTAGTGCTCCTGGTTCTCTTTGCCGCAACTGGAACAGATGATCACTGTTTCCTCCTCCAACCCGCAGCGTTCCTTGGCGCGGTGCGACGTCCTTGAGTTGCGTCCTGAATTGCGAACGATGCGCTCCGAAGGACGCTTACTCGCTCGACTTGCATGGTGGCGCTCACG
Source organism: Deltaproteobacteria bacterium (assembly GCA_019314525.1). Lineage (GTDB taxonomy): Bacteria > Myxococcota_A > Polyangia > JAFCZD01. The sequence goes on along the minus strand of JAFCZD010000169.1, from coordinate 9,892 downwards.
TTATCTCCACCCGCAGGAGTTGCTGGCCGACGAAGACATAGTTGCCATGTTGAAGCGTATGAGGAGCCTCAATGCGGAGAAAGGTCCCATTCTTTGAATCCATATCCGAGAGGGAGTACCCAGCAGCCGTAACCATCACCCGTGCGTGCTGGCCAGAGATGAAGGGATCGTCGGGGAAGTTGATCTCATTGCCCTCGCGGCCCATGGTGACCTCTTCGCTCGGGGCGCGGAAGATCATCCCTATGTCGCCACCACGAAGGATTTGGATCAACTTGAAGAAGCCTGGCCGCCGGGGGCTACCATAAAAAAATGTGCCGTCGTCGTCTGCCTCAGGCTGGGCGTCATCGGGAATGGTCTCTTCGAACTGCAGCAGCTGTTCACCCACCAAGAAACGTGTTCCAGGGGAAAGGGGCACATCATCGGTGATGCGTACAAAGACACCGTTGGCGCTGCCATCGTCTCGGACGCAGAGCTGTCCTTCCTCATAGTAGAAGGTTGAGTGCGTTGGGGAGAGCAGCGGGTCGTCGGGGAAGCGAATGTCTCCCTCCAGCCGGCCAGCGACATGCTCTACGCCGTTGAGATGATAGGACACACCATCGAGCCCCTCACCCTTGATTAGGATCAGTTTGGCTCGGTTGGGCTGTTGCATTTGCCCAAAATAGAGAGTCTGCGCCCCTCCGTCATCTTGAGCGGGCGCGTCCAGCTTGAAGCCACAGTTTCCGCAGAAGCGAAAGCCTTCTGGGTTTTCCGTGCCACATTGAGGGCAAATCATCAGGGAATCTCCTACCCTTTGGCTGCAGCCCTGTGGGCCATGGCCATTCCACGCGGAGCAAGTTTAGCAAGGGATTACATCGTGATTCAATCTTTGAATCAGCCAACGAGCTGACTATCGGGAAAGAGGAGGAGAGCTGGGAGCAGCCTGCGGCTCGTCTGGGGCGGTGGCTGCATGCCGTACCTCAGGGGCCGGGTCGTGTTGGGCCCGTTCGATTTCGCGCCGAAGAGCCCTAGGATGGTGGTGGCGGGCGACCTTGATTGCGCTCGCCCGTACGTACGCGAGGTCATCTTGCAGCGCACGGCGCAAGAGCATGAGGCGAGTAGGCCAAGCCCGGCCACCCAGCGCGACTACCGCAGCCTGACGAACGAAACCATTGGCGTCACTCAAGGCGCGCTGGAGGAGCTTCGTGGCGGGCTGGGGGCCCACGGCGAGGAAGGAGACGGCGGCCTCTCGTACGGCCCAATGCTGCGAGTTGATGCCCTGTCGTGCGAGAATCTTCCAGGTGGTGTTCGAAACGGCGGGCTCTTTGAGCTGTGACAGGCGAGAGAGAGTGAATGCCCGTTCGCGCCAGCTCCACTTCTGCCAGCGGGCGCGCAGCTGTGCTCCTGTATCGGCGCGACGCAGTTTGAGCAGCACAGAGATGGCTCGGCGGCGTATCAAGGGGTCCTTATGGGCGAGGAGGCGACCCAGGGCAGGGGCGATCTGGGTGCTGAGGTGCGCAAGGATCGTAGCGCTGGTGTGCCTCTGCGTCGGTGTTAGGTGCTGTGTGTCGCTCAGGGGGCTGAGTGTTAGCTGCTGGGGATCACGGTCGAGGTCGCGCAGCACACGCAACACGACGTCGCGATGACGCTGCAGCGCAGCGTACACTCCCACGGCGATGGGGTGGCTCGCTTTGTCTCCGAGCCGGAGTAGACTGCTGCTCAGGGCGTTGGTGTCGAGGTTCTCCACTGGTTTGGTGAGCGCTGCGATGAAATAGTCACGGTCGATGTGACCTCCTTTGGCGTGCACATCCGGCGTCTCCTGAGGATGGTCACCAGGTGGCAGTGAGATGCGAGAGAGCGCCCATAGCATCGCCTGACGGACACGCGCCTTGCGGCTCCACAGGGCTTGGACCAAGCGCGGGACAGCCCCTCGGGCTTGGAGCATGCCCAGGCTCCAGGCGGCGCAACGTTGTAGCTCGTCATAGCCCGACTCGAGGGCACGCAGAAGCGAATCGATTGCGCGTTTGTCGCCGAGGGCGCCAAGGCTCCATGCGCAGGCCGCCCGCACGCGCTCACCCCGCGTGTTGTCGAGCATCACCTCCTCGAGGATGGGTTGAAGCCTAGCGTCGCCCCCCTGGAGACCCAGGCCCGCACAAGCCATCAATTGCACTCCGTCGCGCGGGTCACCCAGGGCCTGCAGCAGTCCACGACGCACGAGCCGATGGGAGAGGCGGCTGAGGGCCCACGCCGAGGCGTCTCGTAGTGGTCCGTGAGCGCTCCGCAGCAGGCGCAGGAGCCCTGGGATGGCCCGTTTGTCGGCGAGCCTTCCGACGGCGATGGTTGCTTCCACTCGCTGGTGGAGGGGAGCGCGTCGGCCCCAAGAGCGGCCACGGGGGTTGTAGTGGCGGGAGCGGTTGGCGTAGATCACGATGGGGGGGGCGGTGGGCTCCTTCTCGGCGATGCGCAGTAGGGCGGAGGCGGCGTTGCTATTGCCAAGATAGCCAAGCATTCGGATCAGCTCCAGCTGTCGGCTGGTGGTGTTGGTGGCCCCCGCGAGTTCCTCGAGCAAGGGTGCCATGCCTCGTAGCCCGATCTTGGCCAGCTGGGCCTTGGCCGCTCGCTTTGTCGTGGCTGACCCGTGTCGCGCCTGGTAGATCAGCATCGGGACGCGCCGCTGATAGATTTTTACGAGGATCCGTCTGTAGCTCTCTGCCTGGGGTGTGCTGCGCATGGCGAGGGGCAGAAGCTCCTTTTCCATCCGCTCCAAGCGTCCTAGGTAGCTTGAGAGGACGATCCCCTTGCGAAAGGCGCGGCGGATTTCCTCTGGAGTGCGGCCATTTCGGATCAGCTTCCGGTAGGTCTTTTCGGCTTCGTCGTATTGGCCCTGGCGCGTGTGGAGACGAGCGATGGAGAACTGCACCGAGGGCAGATTGGGTGAGATCTTTGCGGCTTTGGCGTAGGCTTCGAGCGCTTTTTTGTAGTCGCCCTTCTTCTCATAGAGTTCGCCGAGGCGCTGGTAGGAGCGCGCATCTTGGCGGCCCAGAGCCAACGCCTTATGGGCGAAGAGCAGGGCCTCTGTATCATTGCGAAGCATCAGCTCGAGTGAGGCGATGCGCTCATAGAATTCACGACGTCGAGAGGGCTGAAGCTGGGCGAGCTTCTTCAGCAACACCACGGCGTCTGCCAGCTTGCGCTGTCGGCGGTAGATCGATTCCAACGCGATCAGCGCCTCGACGCTCGTGGGCTGGAGTTCGAGGATTCGCCGGTAGACCCGTGCTGCAGCAGGGTATTTTCGCAGCTTGTAATGCGCCTCAGCGAGGAAGTAGCCAGCGTCGATGTCGGGTGGGTTGGCCTTGAATCGCAACTTGTGGGCGCGGATTTGATGACGCAGGCGATACGAGCGGTGCAGGATGTCGATGGTGTGACGCCGCGCTTCGCGCACTGTCTGTTGGGCCTTTTGTGCCTGCGCTAGCTTCAACACACGTCCCCAACTCAGCAGGGCGTCGGTGTGGCGACGTTTGCGCTCCTGCAAGAGGGCTAGCTCGCGCTGGTAGGGGAGCATCTTCGGTTTGAGCTTGATAGCCTTGCGATAGAGAGCTAGCGCCTTGTCCGTCATCTCATGGTCGCCGTAAATTGCCGCCAGCTTGGCGTAGGCGCGGTGCTTCTGGCGGATGGCCACGAGCAGCCGCCGCCAGGTCTCGACGGCCTTCTTCTTCTGGCCACGCATGAAATATTGTTCACCGAGGTTCACCAAATGTGAGTCATCTGCAGGTTCGATGCGCACCAGCATTCGTGCCTCGCGCAGAGCGTGCTTCTGCTTGCCCCAACGCGCGAAGAGGTCTGCCAGGGCAGAGTGGACAGACGCGTCACGGGGAAAGCGGCGCCCACAGCGCTCGAGCACGGAGATGGCTTCCTTGAACGCGCCGCTGCGGTGGAGGCGTTTGGCGAGCTCGAGCTGGTAGCGAGGCTCGTGGTTGGCGATGCGCGCCAACGTGCGAAATTGGGCGACGACCTCTTTGAGCAGGCCACTGCGCTCCAACAGTGAGATCAAGCGCACGCGGGTGTCGATGGCTCGTGGTGAGCGCTTGAGGGCGGCGCGGTAGCTCGCGATGGCGCGCTTCTCGTCTCCCGTTTCATCGTAGAGCTTCCCGAGGACGCTCCACTCGAAGGCGCCGCGTCGCTTCCACTTCTTGTCATAGTGAGCGATGAGAGTCTTGAGGTCTTCTTTCTCACGGTAGATGGAGATGATGCGGTCGGTGAGCTCACGGCGAAGGTAGTGGCCGCGGGCCGCGAGGCGCATCGCCTGCCGATAGGTAGAGATAGCCTTGTCAGCTTGCCCCATCTGATGCTGCAGCGCGCCGATCTCCTTAAGGACATTGGCTCGGGTCGAGGTCTCGCCACCACGAGTGAGGATCACGAGGATCTTCTGGTACTGCTCCACGGCCTCTTTGTGCAGCCGCGCTCTCGCGAGGGATTGGGCGAGTTCGATGCGCAAGAGGATGTTATGGGGGGCGATCTTCACCAGCTTGGCGAAGTAGGCGCGGGCGGCGGGGAGGTCCCGTCGGGCCAGCGCCATATTCGCGAGGGCGCGTAGATATCGTTTGCGGAGCCGCTTGGCACGAGCCAGCGCCAGGGCGCGTTCATAGGACGCCTGGGCTTTGGCCGAGTCTCCGGAGCGTCGGTAGAGTGCGCCAAGAGCTGCAGGAGCCGTGGGGCTCTTGGGGCGCAGCTTGGCGGCGCGTTCGTAGTAGGCGATGGCGCGCTTTGTGTCACCCGTGCGACGGTGCAGGTGGCCAGCGATAACCTGCAGAGGGAAGCTTTTAGGGCGTGAGTTTGCCTTGGCCCTGTACTCTTTGAGGAGCGCTCCAACGGTTCGGTAGCGCCGATAAAGTTTGATCAGCTTGGCGAGGGCGTAGCCGTCGTTTGGGCGTCGTTCGAGCAGTTGTTTGTAGCGACCCACCAGGCGGGCATCGAAGGGAGAGCGCTTGAGGGTCCAATCGTTGGCTTGCGCGGTGGACACGCAGAGCACGAGGCACAGGGGGATGAGTGAAGCTGCGAATCGCATGGCAAACTCCCAGGCCACGCTGTAAACGTGACCGGACACCATATTATACGCATTTTTCGAGGATAGTTTTCTGGCAGATTTCTGGCAGATTAGTTGAGGGTGGGGGCGGCGGTGATGCGATTACGACGCACAGTGGAGAGGAGCTGCCGAAGCCGCTTCTCACGGTATTCCATGATTACGTCGCGGATCAGTCGCCGGTGCATATCAGCGATGCCTTCAAAGCGTAACCCTGTGCCAAAAAAGTAATCATTGGCCTGGTCGAAGCAGACCCGCCCGGCGGCCCAGATGACCTCGGAGGTCTCCGGGAGCTCGAATTCCAGCCCAACGATGCTCTTGTGATGGGGGTAGGTCAGGCTGGTGCTGAATTGTTTTGGAGGCAGCTGCAGGCGGTTGAGGAAGATCCCGCTCGTGCTGAGGTTGAGGGTCATGCTGCGCTGAACCCGCTCTCCAATATGCTCGTTGAGAAACAAGCGTAGAGGCATGCGATATTCTTCCCGTTGTTCGCTGATGTGCATCCCAACCTCCCAGATCTTTCGTTTCTTTTGGTTCGCGACTTACGCCGCGACCGTCTGGTAGACGTTATCGTACTTTATCCTACATATCCTACCTGACAAAAAAACCACGCAACTTTTGCCCCACTGCTGCCGACAAGACATGTGATGGAACGTTTAAATTTTGGCGGATCACTCACCCATTCCTCTCATCTGACACCCGTCGGCGGGTCTGCGCTCGCCCGAGCCCCCTCGAGCTTTGCAGCGCTGATGGCCACAGAGCCACTTGGCGGGCCCTCGGGCGGCCCGCCTGGGGAAGAATCAGAGTCTGACGAAGAGGTGACGCCCAAGCCCACGCCTTTTCCACCAAAGCAGCACCGGAAAAACCGCAGCAGGGATGGGGAGGGCGATCTCAAGACCACCACCGTGGGTGAGCTGCTCGCGCAACGACGTCCTCTGTCCAGCGAGTGTATGTCTCTCAGCGACGTGCGGCCCGCGGGGGGCCCGTCGTTCGACTTGCAGGGGGCGGAGAAGCTGCTGCGGTCTGTGGTGGTGCAGACCATCGGTGAGCGTTCTTCGGTGCAGATCGAAGTGGGCGGGTCCAAGTTGGACTCGTTGAAGATTCACCTCGCTTGGGACGGGCAGCGGCTCCAAACGCGCTTCGATTTGAGTGACGCCGAACAATTCAAGCTTGTGCGATCCGCTGTGGGAGAGCTCGAAGAGGCCCTACGCGCACGGGGGGTGCCCACCGATAAGGTGGAGGTGGCGTTCAGCTCGAAGACGGCCTCAGGGGGCGATGGCCAGCAAGAGCGAGGTCGCGAGGCTGAAGATACCAAGGGCTCGCGGCGTGCGGTTTCAGGGCCATCTGCACCCTCGCTGCTGAGACGTTCTGCGGCTGGGCGGGGTCTTGCTTGAGGGCGTGGCGCTTGAGCGCTACGTCAAGCTAGTCAGAGAAGTCAGCGATTTGCTGGGCCCATTCTTCGTCTAGCCAGGTGACGATGTTGGGCACGACCTCGTGGGGCTCCCCCGCCTCCCACGCGAGACAACGTGGCCGTTTCTTGGTCATGTCGAAGCCGAGGTACCTGCTGTCCTGCTCCCACACCACCAGGAAGTCCTCAAGAGGTACGCCCGGCACCACCTCTGACAGCTCGTCGTCGTCGTAGATGCAAGTCAGGTCAAACCAACCCCTGCTGGGCAAGAGGCCAACGCCGAGCCCGTCGGGCCAGCCGTCGTGGATCTTGTACAGGTCCAGGAATTTGGCGGGAAGCCGTGAGCTCAGCTCTTTCGCGCTCAAACCGCAGGTGTCTCCTTTGATCGAGCCACTGCGATAACCTCGATGGAAAAAGCGCTCACCATCGTCCTCGAACACATAGAGCAGGCTGGCGGCTGTCTCGCCCGTTTGCAGCAGCGCGATACCTCGAAGAGCGCTTTGGAGCGCCTCGATAGTTCTTGGCACTTGTTGCTGCCATGGATGCCATATCTCTTCGAGCGTAGTGCGAACCGGGTCGTTGCTGCGCAACACTTTGCTCCAGGCCGCTGGCAGGCCTTTGGGGATTTGTTCGGTCGGTGCCATGACGACCTTGATCCCTCCCTCGTCGCGAATAGCGTCTGGGAGTTCCTTCTTGAGGATTTTTTTGGTCATCACGTGACGGTAGCGTGTTTGCCGATCAAGGCAAGCCTTGTCCACATCCCCGAGTCTGCGCATAATGGCCGCGATTGGGCCCTCTGATGATTCGTCGTTACCCTTACGAAGCTCTCCCGCGTATTGCTGGCAGTGAAAAAGATGTCTGGCGACAGCTGCGCCATCATCTTCCTGTGGATGGGCACGGGCTTCGGCGTTGGGGTGAGCGCTGTCTGGCTACCACGGACGTGCGCCTTCTACCCCTCGCCGTGGGCGGAGAGAGAGCGACCCTTCCCTTGGAGGGGCGGCAGGTCACAAGCTTTGTGCTCAGGGGGAGTCAGGATTTGCGGCTGGCCCTGGTGGTCGATGGCAGCCTTGCATCCTCGCTTTTGTGTCACATGCTGGGCGCAACAGGAGATGGCCCGCGCGGCAGCGTAACAGCTGGGCAGTGGGGTCTGTTGGCCTTTGGCCTCGCTTGGCTGCTCTCCTGCGTGCAGACCGCCTGCCCGTGGTCGGTGGAGAGTTCATCCTCCATCGACGCCTTCTTGGATGGTCACGCCGATGATGTTACGTGGGTGGAGATCGTGGCAGAGATCGGCGGCGAGCGTGGTTTGGCGTGGCTCCTTCTTCAGCGGGCGACCCTCGCGGCGCTGCCTGCTCGGGAGCCTGAGAGCGTGTGCAAGAGATCACGGGTCGAAGGTGTGCTCCTCTCTGTGCCAGTGGAGGGAGGGAGGGCATCTTTGCCCTTCGAGGAGGTCGCCGGTCTCGGGGTGGGCGATTTGCTGCTCTTCAGCGCTTGTCCGCCTGCGTCAGCTGAGTCCTACCGGGTGTGGCTCAAGTGCGGACGTGGTGGCTTCGCCGCCAACCTCGAAGGCGAGCAGCTCACCCTCGAAGACGATTATCAAGGAGGGCAACCCCCGATGAAGAGCGATGATAATGAAACCAACCTTGTCTTGGCCGAAGGCATTGATGTAGAGCTGGTCGTGGAGCTCGGGCGGGTGGAGATGACCGCCGCCGAGGTGATGAACCTTGGCAAAGGGGATGTGGTCACGTTACAACGGGCTCTCGTCAAACCCGTGGATTTACGCGTGGGGGGTAAGCTGCTTGGCAGAGCGGAGCTGGTGGATGTAGACGGTGAGGCGGGGATTCGTATCGTCGAACTCTTTGACACACCCTCTTCCGCGAGGTGAGGTGATAACTATTTAGTAACGAGGCTATCGAGGACCGAACCCCAACGCTCAGCGGTCATCTCCCAAGAAAAGGGGCTGCCCAAGATGCTGCGTTGCAGTGCGCGCCAGCGCTCCTTGCTTTCGTAGGTGGCGAGGAAGCGGTCTACTGCGGCGAGCAGGCTTGCGGGCGTGTCGTCAGCCGTGAAGGCGTTTCCTGTACGACTGACCACGTCGAAGTCCACCATCACGTCATGGGCCGCGCCAGCTGCATGCCCCACGGGAATGGCCCCATAGCGCAGGGCCTTGAGCAAGTCGAGGCCCGTGGCCTGAGAGCGGTCGGGGATCAGTAGGCCGTCGGCGCCAGCCAAGACACGGTGCAAGAGTTCCTCACTGGCTGTAGCGTTAACGTGAGCGATGGCATCTGGTCTCGCGTTCTTCAGCCGTTCAATGATCGCGGCTTGTTCTGGGCCGGCCTCGCCGATGAAGGCGAGCTGAAGCTTTCGGTTGAGCCACTCCTTCTCGACCGCCGCGAGGTGCTCGAGCTGTGAGGTCTCCGAAAAGGGGCCGAGGAGCGCCAGGAGGGCTGTAGTGGGGCGCCGCTGCAAATCGAGTTCACGCTGCAACGCGGCCTTGCAGGTGTCCTTTCCGCTCAGATCTTCAGCGGAGTAGAACGCCGTCAAGCGGTGGTCGCGGGCAGGATCCCACTGCTTGCTGTCCATCCCGCCGAGGATGCCCACAAGCTTCTTGGCGTGAGCGGCGTAGAGCCCGTGCAGGCCGGCTCCATGGCGTTCCTGCTGTAGATCCTCCACAGCGCTAACGCTGGGCAATATCACCTTGTCAGCGAAGAGCACCCCAGCCTTGAGCAAGCTGGCTTGCCCATGAAACTCGATCCCTTCGGGGCTGAAGTGATCATAGCCGATGTGTAGCTGGTCGAGAGCCGCGGCGTCAAAGAGGCCCAACTCCTGTGGGTCGTCGAGGGAGAAGACAATCTTGCTGGCGGAGAAGAACGCTTCTTTACGCGCAAAGATCGGCACGAAACCGGTCTGCCAGCCGGACGCGAGCAGCACGTTTGGAGCGCTCTCGCTCTGCTGTGCGAGCTGCAGCGCCGCTTTTGCGAGCAGGTAGAAGCGCGCAGGATCATCCTCGTGCCGTGCGTGGGGCGTTTCGCGGTCGAAGCTCTCTGGGTGGCCGATGAACCACAGCCGCGCCTGGCGTGGACCCCATCGGCCCTCGTAAAGGGTGCAGTCTGCGCGTTCGCCGGCGACATCGATCTCGAGCTTGGTGAGTCGGCGCGCCAATCCATATTTGTCTGGGTCTATGTCGCTGTGGAGCGGTAAGACCACCTCGATCTGGACGTCGCGTTCCCCAAGGGGGGCGATGAGCTCACCGAGGGTCTCACCGAGGGGGAGCCGGGTGCCGTGGGGAGTCAGCTGTGAGCTGACGACAAAGAGCTTGAGGGGCATGGAAATCCTTTCGACCGACCGGTATATCTTATGGCTCCTATACCAAGCGGGCGCGGCATGATAGGCGCCGAGGGCCAGGTTGTCGAGCGTGGGGGCGGCTGTGGACG
>JAFCZD010000168.1:549-10691 GCA_019314525.1 Deltaproteobacteria bacterium | reverse complement strand
GACCGTGCCGTTATGAAGTCGCAGCGCCTTGAGCTGGGGGATGCCGCCCTGACGCAAGGTCTCCCAGGGGTCTTCATCAATCTGAGCCCCGAGGAGTACGCGGAAGCGCGAGATATCCTCCTGGAAGAGCTCAACGGCGGAGTTCCTGAGCCAATGACGGCCGAAGCTGACGCGAGGGCTGCGCTCTTGATGGCTCGTGCTGCGCGTGTCGATGGCCTGCTGAAAGACCGCGATGCGGCTCTCACGCCACAAGCGCTTGCCAAAGAGCAGCGGAGAGTTGGTCGCCGCCGCCAACACCGGCCCTGTCACCGCCTGCGCGATATTATAGAGGCGCGCGAACTCCTCTGGCCCAACCTGGAAGTGCACCTGAAAGCTCGTGTTGCAGGCCTCGGGCATCACTGAACGGTGGTTGATCAACAGCTCATCGGTGCCTTGGATGCGAAACTCGTATTCTCGCCCACGCATCCTCGTCAGCGCCTGGTTGAGCGCCAAATAGCGCGGGTTCTGGGTCATGTTTTCCATGCCCAGGTCGCTGACGGTCAGCGTGGGAAGGATCCCGGCGAGCAAGACCTCTAGCCCCAGCTCCTGGGCGACCTTGCGTACCTTGCAGATCTTCTCGTTGAGGTCTGCCTCCAGTCGGCTGAGGCAGCGCCCGCCAAAGAGCAGTGGATCGAGGTTTGCCTCCAGGTTGAAGCGGGCCAGCTCGGTGGTGAACGCGTCATCGTTGATCTTGTTGAGGACCTCTTCGGAGCGAGGTCCTGGCCGCCAGCTCGAGTCGACGAGGAAAAGCTCTTGCTCGGCACCAATCCGGCGGATACCGCGCTCGATATGACCATCCTCGATCATCTGCTCTAACGCACGTACATCCTTGAGCAGGCTCTTCATGAAGAGCCGATAGGACGCACCGTTGAGCTCGCCGCTGACCTCCTGCGTACCCATGCGATTCTCGTTGTATTGATTAATTAGCTGTTAAGTACCGCGGTCAGATCTCGAACGCAAGCGGTGCTTCCTGGTGCTGGAGACGCTGTGATCTAGACGATGCGACCGCGCTTGAACTGAATCAGCTCTCGCTGGCAGCTGATCAAGCGCTGACTGGTCTCGAGGAGGTCACGAGTCCGAGCGCGGATGGTTTCAGCCAACTGCTCACGCTCGCTGCGCGCCGAGTCGAGCATTTCTTGGTATTTTACCTGCACCTGAGCCTCATCCGTGACATTTCGTTGTATCACCAGGGCCGCTGTGGGCTTGCCCTCCTCATCGAAAAAGGGCAGGGCGCTGAGGATGAAGGTCAAGGTCTTGCCTGTGCGATGGATGCGGCCTGGGATCTCATCAAGACGCAGGTGACCTCCGTGCTTCCAGCTGTGCTCGACGATGCACGATACCTCGCCCCCGATGTCAAATTCTATGACTTCACTTACCTTTTTCCCCTTGAGCCCCCGCGCGACACCTCGCGGCAGCATGGAGTAAAAGGGCCGATTGAAGTGAATGATTTGCCGCTGACTGTCGGCCACAAAAAAGGGGTCGATAATCACATTTTCAATGGCGGCGATACGAGCTAGGGGATCCATCAGGCGAATATTATCACCCTTTTGCTTGCCGCGTTGCCAAAAGCGGCCCAACTTGACTCCACGCGGTGGATGTGACAAAAAAGCGCCGCTTCTAGTGGAGCAAAAATTGTTTTTTCAGGGTGTTTTTTTGGAGCGTTTTCTGACGTTTTCATGCCGCAGCAACCTGCGGCTTTCTCAGGATTACAACACAACTCAACCCAAGGAGTAGGGCCGTGGATTTTTCGCAGCTCATTTACGTCGTACCCATCGCGGGGGCTATCGCGCTGGTCTTCGCGCTGATGAAATCGGCGTGGATCAAAAAATGTGATGAGGGAACCGATACGATGAAGGAGATCGCGGGGCACATCCGCGAGGGCGCCATGGCCTTCCTGGCACGAGAATACAAAGTGCTGGCGATCTTCGTCGTCGTCGTCGCCGTTGGGCTCGGCGTGCTCAATCACAACGTTGCCGGCAGCCATTGGCTGGTGGCGGTCTCCTTTGTGATCGGCGCGTTCTGCTCTGCGCTGGCGGGCTATTTCGGCATGCGTGTGGCCACCCTGGCAAATGTGCGCACCACCAATGCAGCCCGCAAGGGGCTCACCCCAGCGCTTCACATCGCGTTTTCCGGCGGCGCGGTCATGGGCATGAGCGTGGTGGGTTTGGGCACAATAGGCCTAGGCTTGCTCTATATCGCCTACAATATCTTTTTCCGTAAGCAGCCGGGCAATGGCGCTGCCGAGCTCTATACCCTGCAGCAGGGTGTCGTGACCACGGTCATGGCTGGCTTTGCCATGGGTGCATCCTCCATCGCGCTCTTCGCCCGCGTAGGCGGCGGCATCTACACCAAGGCCGCCGATGTTGGCGCAGACCTCGTGGGCAAAGTAGAGGCGGGCATCCCTGAGGATGACCCCCGTAACCCCGCCACTATTGCGGACAACGTTGGTGATAACGTCGGTGACGTCGCCGGTATGGGCGCAGACCTCTTCGAGTCCTTTGTGGGCTCCATCGTCGGGGCCATGACCCTTGGGGCTGGCATGATAGCCTCTATTATTGGCGCCAAGGGCGAAGCTTTCGGCTTCAACGCTGTGATCTTGCCCCTGATCCTCGCCGCCGCTGGGATTATAGTCTCCATCATCGGTACCTTCTTCGTGCGCAGCAAAGAGGGTGGAAACCCGCAAGCTGCTTTGAATATCGGCACCTTCGGCGCAGCCATTTTGATGGCTGTCGTCTCCTATTTTCTCATCGATTGGATGCTCCCGGCGAAGTGGAATTATGATGGCAAGATCTACAGCTCTCTGGGTGTCTTCGCGGCCACCATGGTGGGCCTCGGCGCTGGCGTAGCCATTGGCCTGATCACCGAGTATTACACCTCGGAACAGCGTGCTCCCGCGCGGAGCATCGCCAATGAGTCCACCACAGGTGCGGCCACCACGATCATCGCGGGCCTTGGCGTGGGCATGCGCTCCACGGCGCTTCCTGTGGTGATCCTTGCTGTGGCCGTCGTCGCCGCGCACAACACCGCGGGCCTCTATGGCATCGCGCTGGCTGCCTTGGGCATGCTCTCGACGACGGGTATCCAGCTCGCCGTGGACGCCTATGGCCCCATCGCCGATAACGCCGGTGGCATCGCCGAGATGAGCAAGCTCGAACCTGAGGTGCGCAAACGCACGGATAAGCTCGATGCCGTGGGCAATACCACAGCGGCCATCGGCAAAGGCTTCGCTATCGCCTCTGCGGCGCTCACGGCGCTGGCGCTCTTTTCCGCCTTCAAGATCAAAGTTGGGCTGACCTCTATCGATATCAGTGAGCCCCTGACCATGGCGGGGCTCTTTGTGGGCGCGATGCTTCCCTTCCTCTTTTCATCCATGGCCATGGGCGCTGTTGGACGCGCAGCCAAGGCGATGATCGTGGAGGTGCGGCGCCAATTCCGCACCATCGATGGGCTGATGGAAGGCACCGCGAAGGCTGAGTACGCCAAATGCGTGGACATCTCCACCACCGCCGCCATCAATGAGATGGTCCTCCCCGGGTTGCTCGCGCTGCTCACGCCCGTTGTGGTGGGCTTCGGCTCCAAGTGGATCTTCGGCAACGTCAACGCCCTCGGTGGCCTGTTGGTGGGTGTGACGGTCTCTGGTGTGCTTCTGGCGCTCTTCATGTCCAACGCCGGTGGCGCTTGGGATAACGCCAAGAAATTCGTCGAGAGCGGTGAGTTCAAGGACGATGAGGGCAACATACAAGGCAAGGGCAGCGATGTGCACAAGGCCACCGTGGTGGGCGATACCGTAGGCGATCCCTTCAAGGACACCGCTGGCCCCTCCTTGAACATCCTCGTCAAGTTGATGAGCGTGGTAGCCCTCGTAATTGCGCCGCTGTTGGTCTGATCTGTCTCTCCTGGTCGTTCTTCTCCCTTCCATTCCAATCTTGATTCGATAGACTGGCTGCACTGGCGGAGCCATCCTCCGCTCGAAAGCTTCCCGGCCACATTCTTTTGGGGTAGGCATGGGTCTGCGGATGACATATAGGAAGTCCCAACCGCCTCGGAAATCGTCCAGGTAGCGAGGAGTCTCCATGGCCGTTTGGTTCCCCCGTTTGTTTGCTGAGTCGCCCTTTGGTCCTTTGATCGACCACCAGAAGAAGGTCGCTGAGAGTGTGGCGCTTCTGCCCTCTCTGGTGGATGCCGCGCTGGCGGAGAGCCATGAAGAGACCTGCCAGGTCGCTCGTGAGCTCTCCAAGCTCGAACACCAAGCCGATGAGTTGAAGAATCGGCTGCGCGACTCGCTGCCCAACTCACGCTTCATGCAGGTGAGCCGAGGCGTGCTCTTGGATATCCTCTCCATTCAGGACCATATTTCGGATACCTGCGAGGACATCGGCGTGCTCTTCACCATGCGCCATATGGAAGCACCTCCTCCAGAGGTGGCTGAGCTCCTGCGAGATCTTGTAGTGTCGGTGGTGGGTGTGGTCAGCCGCGCTGGCGTCGTCGTCTCGGAGCTGAAGGCGCTGGCCGGCGTTTCCTTTTCGGGCTACGAAGCACAGCGAGTGCTGGGGATGATCGAGCTGGTGGATCGCGAGGAACACAACGCTGATAAGGTCCAAGATCAGCTGGCCAAGGCGTTCTTTCGCCACGAAGATTCCTTCAAACCTGCCGCGATCTATGTGTGGATGAAGATCTTCGCCAATGTCGGCGACGTAGCGAACCTAGCCGAGACAATGATGCATCGCATTCGGCTCTTCATGGCCAAGTAGCACCCTCTCGATGGGATGATGTCGTGACCGATCAGACTCTGCTCTGGATGACGGGTGCTGTGGGCCTCTACATGGCCTGGAATATTGGCGCCAACGATGTGGCCAACGCCATGGGCACCTCCGTGGGCTCAGGCGCCCTGAGTTTGCGGCGCGCGATCCTCGTCGCCGGGCTCCTCGAGTTCCTTGGCGCCGTGTTGGTTGGCGCCTACGTTACCGACACCGTGCGCAAGGGGATCGTTGATCCAGCGATCTTCGCCAACAGCCCCAGGGAGCTCGTCTTCGGCATGATGGCGGCGTTGCTGGCGGCAGCCCTCTGGCTCAACGCCGCCTCTGTTTTCGGCTTCCCCGTGTCCACCACTCACGCCATCGTTGGCGCCGTGGCCGGCTTTGGCCTGCTCTTCGGCGGCACAGGGGCGATCAACTGGGGCAAGCTTGGTTTCATCGTGGCGAGCTGGTTCGTCTCTCCTGTCATCGGTGGCCTAGTGGCTTACCTGGTCTACATGGCCCTGCGAAAATCTATCATCGAGCGTCGGGCCCCTGGTGAACATGCGCATCGTCAGTTTCCTGCCATCGTGGGGCTCTTGCTCTTCGTGTTGGCCCTGGTCTTTCTTTTCAAGGGGCTCAAGAACCTGCACCTCGACCTGAGCTGGTACCACGTGTTGGGTGGGGCAGCACTTCTCGGGCTCTTGGGGGCGGGGACTGCGCGGCTATTTCGTCGCGAGCGCAAGACGAATATGGAGAGCACCTTGCAGGCTCTGCAGGGCGTGGAAGCTACGTTCAAGCCCTTGCAGGTGGCCACCGCGTGCGCCGTCGCCTTCGCCCATGGGGCCAATGATGTCGCCAACGCTGTGGGGCCCATGGCCGCGGTTTTTTCGACGATCCGCTCGGGTGAGGTGCTGCAGAAGGTCGATGTGCCGATCTGGATTCTTCTGCTCGGTGGTGGTGGGATCGTGCTTGGCCTGGCGACCTATGGTTATCGTGTGATGGCGACCATTGGCACGCGGATCACCGAGATGACGCCCTCCCGCGGCTTCGCCGCTGAGCTTGGCGCTGCCATTACCATCCTCTTCGGCTCCAAGCTGGGCCTGCCCTTGTCCACAACGCACACCTTGGTGGGCGCCGTGATCGGCGTCGGTTTCGCGCGCGGTATGGGGGCCCTCGACCTGCGAATTATTCGCAACATCGTGGCTTCATGGCTCCTGACGGTGCCCATCGCCGCTGGTGTGGCCCTCCCCATCTACTATCTTCTGCGTTTCTTGGCGGGCAGCTAGAACTCCTTCTGTAGCCGCTCCATTAGCGTGACAAAAGGCGTCGTATTCTGCATCACATAGAAGTGCACACAGGGCGCCCCCCTCTCGAAGAGCTCCATGACTTGGCGGAATGCCCAATCCACACCAACCTCGCGCGCGCTCTTGCGACCCGTGCTGGCTAGCATGTTGCTGGTGGGTCCCTCTGGAATCTCGATGAAGAATGAGCTGGGGATCGAGGTCAACTGCCGCTTGGTGGTGAGGATTTTCAACCCAGGGATGATCGGGATCGTGACGCCAATATCGCGTGCTCGCTTTTCGAACTCGAAGAAGCGCTCGTTGTTGAAGAACATTTGAGTCACAGCATAGTCGGCGCCAGCGCGTTGCTTGCGCAGCAGCACGTCGAGGTCGAAGGCTATATTAGGTGACTCGAAGTGCTTCTCTGGGTAGCAGGCAACCCCAACACAGAAATTGGTCTTCGCGGCGTCAAAGAGGTCGGGGTCCTGATACACACCCTGGTTCATCTTCACCACCTGCTCGGTGAGCTCGCTGGCGTATTGATTGACCGTGCGGTGTGAAGGAACGACGGGCCGTGGCTTGTTGTCACCACGGATCGCGAGCACATTGTCGATGCCGAGATAGTTGAGTTCGATCAGCGCGTCTTCGGTCTCTTCATGGGAGAAGCCACGGCAAAGGAGGTGCGGGACGGGATCGATGTTGTATTTGTATTTGAGCAACGCACAGAGGCCAAAGGTGCCAGGGCTCTTGCGTTTGACGCGTCGGCGATAGGTTCCATCGCGCTGCTCTTGCCATTCCACCTCAGCGGCGTGGCTGGTGACATTGACGAAAGGGATGCAAAAGGGTTGGATCGACTCTACCGCGCGGTGGAAATCCGCAATATTGGCGCCGCGTTTGGGGGGGATGATCTCTACGCTGATCAGCTTACACTTGGCTTGCTTGAGATGTTCGGTGACTTTCATCGATTGCGGCTCTCGTCCTTCGCTCAGCTGCTGGCGACGTCTAGCGCCCACTGCAGTTCGGCGGTGTTGGCGTATCGGTCCTCAGGTCTACGCGCCATGGCACGTTCCACCACGTCCACTAGCTCAAGAGGCGCGTCTGGTCGAGCGGTCTGTAGTGGGAGGACCTGATGGTTGATGATCTTTCGCATAATCTCACCGATGGCTTTCCCCTTGAAGGGTGGGCTGCCGGTGAGGGCGTGATAGAGCACCGCACCAAGCTCGAAGAGATCGCTGCGCTCATCGACGTCATCTGCACCTCGGGCGACCTCCAGCGGCATATAGCGCGGGCTGCCGAGCATGGTCCCTGTGGCCGTCAGGTGCTGCGAGGTGCTCTCTTGTGCGATATCCCGCATGCGGGCCACTCCAAAGTCGAGGATCTTCACCTGGCCGATAGTGGTGGATGCGTCTTCCACAAGGAGGATGTTCGCGGGCTTGAGGTCACGGTGGATGACGCCCTCGCCGTGGGCAGCCCCCAAGCCCGCGGCGAGTTGGCAGCCAAGATCGAAGACCTCCTCGATGGCGAGCTGCCCTTGCTCCTGCAGTCGGTTGTCGAGGGTGCTGCCCCCTTGGTAGTCCATCACGAGGAAGGGGCGGTTGTCTTCCAGGGTTCCGTGGTCGAGGAGGCGGACGACGTTGGGGTGGTGAATGCGACCAATGGCGGCTACTTCGCGGGCAAAACGCTGGCGTGCTTGGTCGCTGGGCGCCAAGAGTGCGGCGACGATCTTGATCGCCACATCTTGCTTGCGCTCCTCATCATGGGCGAGCCAGACTTCAGCCATGGAGCCGCTGCCCAGCAGGGCTTGCAGCCCATAGCGTTGGTGCAGCACAACGCCTCTGTCGAGCGTGATAACGTCTGCCCCCGAAGGCATCCTCGAGTCCCCTTTGCCCACCGTGCTCAACGTGTCAGCAGCAAGTATGCAGACAGAGCGGCCAGCAACCCGATGAGAAAAAGCGCAGCGGCCATAGCGTTGCCACGGCTCTTTGGGCGTGCACGGGCGTTCCCATGACCTCTGGTTGGCCTCTTGGGCCTTGTTTGTTGGTGTACGTGGAGGCGCTTGTTGGGGGGCACGGCGACGGTTGGACGGCTTTGCCGCCTTTTGCCGGCGTTGAAATGTTTTGCGGTGCCTTCGGCATCCTTCCTTGATGTCGCAGCAACGATGACTTGTTCTCGCTCGTGCGGCTCCGGCCTTTGTGCCTCTGGCTTTCGCGGCTCCGGCCTTCGCGGCTCTGGCTTTCGCGGCTCCGGCCTTTGTGCCTCTGGCCTTCGCGGCTCTGGCCTTTGTGCCTCTGGCTTTCGCGGCTCCGGCCTTTGTGCCTCTGGCTTTCGCGGCTCCGGCCTTTGTGCCTCTGGCTTTCGCGGCTCCGGCCTTCGCGGCCTTGGCGAAGGCTCTCGCTGAGGCTCGTCTTCGATTTCCGGGATGGCCAACATGGGCCCCGAGTCGTCCGGCAAGGGTGGTGGATCAAGGCCCGGCGCGCTCAGATCGTGGATTACGGGGCGTCCGTACTCTGCGAGTGAGCCGTCGCGCTCCAGGGCGCGGCGTGCTTCGTCAGAGCATCCAACCTTGGGTTGAATGGATGAAGGCTCCGCCACATCCCCACGTAGGCTCTGTACCATGTTCTCTCTGGAGACCGGTTTACGGCGCAGAGGGATCCGTCCGATGGCGGCCCCTTCAGGGTCGGGCGTGATGTCATCGTTGTCAACACCCACCGTCTCGAAGGTAGTCCGGTGGCCACAATGTGGGCAGGCCATGTCTGTCGCATCTGCTGGGAGCAGATACGCATGACCGCATGCTGAGCAGATTTCGCTCTGCGCGCTCATCAAGTGCTCATTGCTCGACAAAGAAGTTGAGTCTAGCATAGAGATGCTACAAGCCGAAAAGTACTCCTAATGGACCGCTAATTTCGAGGTGAAGTCTGCAGGTGACAACGCTTGGCGACATAGCGGATGGGGTGCGAAAAGTTCTGGGCATAGCGATAGAGCGCCACCATGGCGCGCAGATCTCGGCCAAGGCAGCGATAGACCGCCTGGTGGAATTCGACACCTTCGAGATAGCGGCCGTAGCTCAGCACGATTGCATTATTGAGGCGTTGCGAGACAAAGCGACCCCAATGGCGTGAATCTGGAAAGAGCGAACGGTAGCGCGCCTGCGCGGCGACAAAGATCGCGCTGCGAGCTCTCAGTTTTTGTTCTCGACTGATGGGGCTGGCGTAGAGCGCCAATAGCCGCTTGCGCAACTGGTTGATCAACCGACCAAAGGTCCGGCTGCGCGTGAAGCGAGCTTTGGCACGGGCGTGAAATCTTGATTTGGCGCCAAAGAGCCGGGTGAAGAGATCAAGCGTGCCCTGCTGTCCCACGAAGACCGCGAGGCTCTCGTTGAAACCTACACGGCCCCGTAAGAAAATGGTGGTGTGGGTGCTCTCATGAATGACCAACTCTGCCAGGCGGTCAGGGGAGCTTCTGAGCATGGGAGAGTAGACAGGGTCATCAAAGAAGCCAAGACTGCTATAGGCCGACACAGGACGCAGGTAGGTGTCGAGGCCTTGACGCTGAAGACGAAGGCGTGCTTCTTCAGCGCGCTTTTTCGAAAAGAACCCTAAGTATGGCAGGGCGCCGACGATGGGGAAACGCCAAAGCTTGGGTCGCAGGCCGACCTTCAGCGCCGCTGAGACGTTGTAGGCTATGGGTTGGCCCCCTGTCTCATAGAAGGTCGTGTAGGCGCCAGAGCGGCGCAGTCCAATCACCTCCGAGGCGTGTTCACGCGTTAGGAGCACCAGGCGTAACTTCCAGCGCTTGGTCTTGGAGAGATCTTCGCGGCGCAGGAGCGTCTCGATGCGCTCCCGATGTCGCAGGAGGTGGAGTTGACCGGATGCCTGCTCGAGAAGATAGCTTGTCATGCTGCAGCCCGAGCCAAAGAGAGCAAGCCCGCAAAGCCAGAGCAGTCGTGTTACGAGCGAAGGGCTCACTGGAGACCTGATCATCGATCAGGCCGCTAGATGTCGTTCGAATCAGCGGGGAGGGTGGGGCGCCCCCCGAGGCTAGCTGCGCCATGGGCTGGAGGTGCCACGCTGCCCACGGCCCCACTGGG
>JAFCZD010000168.1:0-544 GCA_019314525.1 Deltaproteobacteria bacterium | reverse complement strand
TGATCATCGATCAGGCCGCTAGATGTCGTTCGAATCAGCGGGGAGGGTGGGGCGCCCCCCGAGGCTAGCTGCGCCATGGGCTGGAGGTGCCACGCTGCCCACGGCCCCACTGGGCGGGGGAGGAGCAGGAGCCGTTGTTTTGGCTGTGGGCGTTGGCGTGGGCGCGCTCTTGGAGGCCGTTGGGTTCTCGGATGCCTTTGCAGCCTTGGGCGCGGACGCTGCTACTTTGGGCGCGGGCGCTGCTACTTTGGGCGCAGGCGCTGCTACTTTGGGCGCGGGCGCTATTACTTTGGGCGCAGGCGCTGCTGCTTTGGGCGCAGGCGCTGCTGCTTTGGGCGCAGGCGCTGCTACTTTGGGCGGCGGTGTGGGTGCAGGCTTGGCGGCCTTGGGCGCGTCTTTGGCCTTGGGCTTCTTTGGGTCCTCGTCATCCTCGTCATCCTTCAGCTGTGCGTCAGGATCGACGGCCATCTCTTGCAATGACTTCCAGATGCCACTGATGATCCCTTCTGAGATGTAATAGTAGGCTTGCTTCTTTCCAGGCATG
>JAFCZD010000650.1 GCA_019314525.1 Deltaproteobacteria bacterium | reverse complement strand
CGACTGGGTGCCTCAGGTGGGTTGCTCGCGGCGGTGGGGGCTGGCGTGAACACCTTCCATGCGGCGCGAGTGAAGGTGCCCGCGGCTGTGTTGGAGCCTGCGCTGATCTTCAGCGTCGCCACCCATGCTTAATAGTGCCCCTGCCGTACCCTCAAGTGAAGCGTGGATGAGCCTTCAGCACATCGGGACGAGCGGTGTGTTGGAGATCGACTGGGTCTTGTCGCGTCATTGGGTCAACGTCGAGCCCATTGTAGAGGTCGGGCCAGAGTCCACCCTCTGACGACGGGAGGCTGCCTACCTACTCCACGGTTAGCACCGCAAAATACGCGTCAAGGCACTTCTGGACGGCTGTGCAGCTTAGGTCCAGGCAGCGGAGAACCTCGGCATTGACCGCTTCGCGCTGCCAGTTGAATAGGTTGGTGTCGAGGGTGTCGGGGCTAGCGCAGCCCTCTGGCGCGATGCCACAGCGCTGAAGACCGTCGCAATAGCGCCTGCCCACGCCAGACGGGGGCAGGTTGGTACAGTGTTCGCGGCTCTCGCCGCAGGGCACCCGTGCGCCACACTGGTAGACACTCACGGTCTCGGTGCGCTCAAGGCGGGCAAAGGTGTCGCAGTTGCCGTTCGAGTCAACGCCGCAGCGCCGATCCCGTGCAGTGCGCTGCATGCCTGGTATATCGCCTCGTCCCGCTCTTGCGGCAGCCTGACGGTGAATTCGTACTCTTCGCAAGCATCGTCGTCGGGGCATGTCTCTTGGCATTTGGAGCTGCTGCAGATGCTGAAGCATTCGCTAGGGGCGCAGCGGCGCTCGATGCGAAACTCCGAGGTCCCTGCCTCCTCGGAGGTCCCCGACCCCTCATCGCTGCCCTCACCGCAGCTCATCAGAAGGAGGATTGTGGCGACGAAGCGAATGGGCTGCTGTGTATGGGTCATGGTGGTATCTCCTTGAGTCTGGGTTGTTTCGGGGGAGTTATCGGGTCGGGAGGCCCAAACGTTGCGTGAAATTTACGCAGGTGCAGTCCTTGAGCGCTGCCTGCACCGGGCGCTGGCTTGTCGGCGTCGTGCTCGATACCGCCTCCGCCGCGATTCCCGCTTTGCAGAAGGGCTGATCCTCGAAAAAGTGCGGTCGCCTGATGGGCGCATTGACCACCTCCGTTTGCACCGAGGCGATCACAGCATCGTCTGGGTCGATATCGAGCTCGCTCGAGTCATCCTCGATGCAAGGCCTCGACCACCTGCAGCGCGGCGCTGGCGGCCCAAAAACTAGCTCGCGGCCGACTGCTACGGACTCCACCTTCTCAGCCATGAGCTTGCCATCAGCGCTCCAGATGCGCTCGAGCCCCTTCACGAGCTTATAGTTGTTGATCACCCCGGAGCGATCCCTCCTTTCGGCCGCGTCGAGTGATGGCCTCAAAATCTCCTCTGGGCCCAAGCCAAAGGACTCATCGCCATCCGATGGCTTGAGCCGTGGTGCCGGAGAGTTACTGCGCCGCGGCGAGTGGGACCTTCACCAACACTCCGTGGAGCACCGAAATGCCGTCCATGGAGCTGATTCGGAGTTTGACCGCTACTGCCCCCGTCTGCCGACCCACACAAACACCGCCGACACCAACAAACCCTGTAGCGCCACCGCCCCGAGCAGCAACCACCCTTCGGCGACAAACCCCGCCACGCCATACGCGACCAGCGACGAAACGCCCGCGATGGAGGCGTAGGGGATCTGCGTATTGACGTGGTCTGCATGCTTGCAGCCCGACGCCATCGAGGAAAGGATCGTGGTGTCGGAGATGGGCGAGGTGTGATCGCCAAACATCCCGCCGCTCAAGACAGCACCAACCGCGAGGGGCACCGGCATACCGGCCTGTATTGCCACAGGGATCGCGATGGGAACCAAGATCGCGTAGGTGCCCCAGGATGAGCCCGTTGCCATCGAGATGAAGATGCCCAGCAAAAAGACCACCGCGGGAAAGAGCGCAGGTGGCAACGCTCCCTCGAAAGCCAAAGCGACAAAGGCGCCTGTTCCCAACATCCGACAGACATCACCGAGAGACCAGGCAAGAAGCAGGATCACCACAACGGAGATTACCTTGCCCACTCCCTCGAACAGCGTCGTCGATATCCAGGCGAAGCTCTTGCCGCCAGACGCTCGGAGCAAAAGCGCCGCCGACAAAATGGCCGCACCGTAAGAGACCCCCAAGGCAACCTGAAGTTTGTCGTTTGGCAAACCACCGGTGGTCAGCCAAAGATAGCCAAAGATGGCCGCCAATGACGACAAGAGAACCCCAAGAGGAATCGTCACCAAGAAGGCTGGAGCATCCTGCTCTCCGCTGGGTCGTTCCCGCTCGGTTTCTGTGTTCGCGTTCACCTCGCGACCCACGCATTGGAGCAAGGCCTGTTGCTTCGCCATCGGTCCAAATTCTCTATTGAAGGCGATAAAGAGCGGCACGCTCAGGACGGCAAGGATCGGGTAGAGCTGAAAGGCCAACGCATCCACCCAGATCTCAAAGGGGCTCAAGTTTCCAGAAGGCGCCGACTTTTCGATTAAGCTCATGATGTAGACACCCCAGCTGGTGATCGGGACCAACACGCAGACGGGTGAAGCTGTTGAATCGAGCAAGAAGGCGAGCTTCTCGCGACAGATCTTGTGGCTCGCGAAGACGGGACGAAAGAGCGGGCCCAGGATCAGGCTGTTGCCCGAATCGGTGAAGAAGATCCCCAGGCCAGCGACCCAGACCGCCAGCTGAGCTTTGCGTGGGGAGCTCAAGGATCGTCCGGTGCTGGCAGCGAAGCTCCTCATTCCACCGGAGCGTTCGATGAGGTGCACAAATCCCGCGATGATACAGATCAGCAACACAACGGACGCGTTGGACTTTGTTCCCAGCTGCGCAAAAAGACCCTTGTCGAAGAGATCGAAGATGCCGCCAAGAGGATTGAAGTTATGGTGGATGGTCATGCCCGTCCACACGCCAATGCCGAGCGAGAGAACCACCTTGCGTGTGGTCAGGGCAATGGCGAGGGCGACCACCGAGGGCACAATAGACAAGACGCCATAGTCGCTCACAGTCCGCTCCCTCGGCTATTCGACTTGGCGGCCTTCGCCGGGGGACCGGTAAAAAAGGGGGAGCTCGGCGGCCCCTTCAAGGCAGCCCAGAGGCGTTGGGCTGGCTCCAAGTCGCCGTCGTCTTCCGGTGTAAGAGTGTCAAAATGCATTGGGATGCTCGTCCGTGCCGAGAGCAGGGATGCTCGTCCGTGCCGAGAGCAGGTGGTGGGCTCAAACCGCCACGATCCGGTCGAGCGAGGATACGCAGGCCGCGCCCCGTAGCGCAACCGGCTGGCAGTATGTCATTGAAGGACTGGGGCTCCACAGGCGTTCGCGCCGACGCGCTAGGCAATGCGACCGGGCGCCCGATGGCTGCAAATGACCAGTTTTACTGGGACGCTGCCAGTCCGATCCCGGCGGAGACGACGTCTCAGCCTGGTAGCTTTGTGACTGGCAACCGCTTGCTGGTTTGGCAGGATGCACGCTACGAATATGACGCGCATGGGAATCTGATTGAGCGGCTGCAAGGAAAAGCGCGAAAGTCAGGCGCAGACGCGTACGCGGTTTACATGGGATGCTGCTCATCAGCTTGTGCGCGCGGATGTGGCGCGTGGACCGGATGCGAGTGCAAGCATTAAGATTTTTACGTACGCCTATGACGCGCTGGGTCGCCGGGTTGCAAAGAGTGATGTGTTTGGCACGACGCACTTTGCCTGGGACGGTGATCAGATGGCGTTGGAGCGGCGCGGCCAAAATGAGGTCGTTCATCTTTATCACCCCGAGTCGTTTGTTCCGCTGGCGCAGATTCATGATGGTGTGCTGCACCATCTGCATACGGATCATATGGGCACGCCGTTGGAGGCGAGCAATGATGCGGGTGAAATTAGTTGGAGGGTGACTTATCGAACTTGGGGGAACGTAGTCTCAGAGGAGGTTGCGGAAATTCAGCAGAGGGTTAGGTTTCAGGGGCAGTATTTTGATGCAGAAACGGGGCTGTACTATAACCAGTTTCGGTATTTTGATCCGGATGTGGGTAGGTTCGTCAGTCAAGATCCGATAGGTCTATTGGGTGGGGATAATCTTTATCAGTATGCGGCTAATCCGACTGCTTGGATTGTTCCTTTCGGATTGGTAGGTATTCATGGAGTCCATAATGGTTGGTTATCTAATGGTTTACACGGTGACTATGGTAAGAATGTAGAATTGAAGTTTGAAGCAGATGATGCTGGAAATATACCGTGCTCGTGTGTTTTTGGTAAAGATAAAGTTCCAAAGAGGAAGAAGGATGTTAGAAAAGCCAAAGAAGAAGCTCTAGCTTCTTTGCAAAATCCAAAGGTAGCACAGAAAGCATTAGCTATGCTTGAAGGTGGAACTATGGTCATAACAACAACCGACTTTTATTCCGGGAAAATCCCAGAACAAATATTCAATATATCTTATTTTAAAGAAAGTGATGATTTTGCGGAATCAAAAATTGATATTCTTTACAGAGTAATGCATGGAAACATGAAGATGGAGGTTTCTTTCTTTAAGGATTCGAAGGATGTTAATTATATTCAAATGGAGCAATTAGGAAGTGGTGATAATGATAAAAGGATTACACTTGTTGATGATTGCAATATTTTTGAAGGCAAGGATAGCAAATGGGTCAATAATAATCTGGGGGAAAAAGGCGAAAGAATAAAGCTATACTTTGATGATGAAAATATATTGTATAGCTTAACCTATGAATAACTTGTAAGCACGGTGGGTCGTACCCCGTAGGTTGGAATGAACTAATGGGGTCAGACTCGAATAAAATACATGTATTGGCAGCGACAAGGTCCACTGCCGGTAGGGGCAGACGGGCAATACCCCGTCGCAGAGGTGGGCTGCCGTGAGCGCCGAGCGTTTGGCGATGCAAGACGGGCAAAGCCCCCTGCCCCTGCACGAATACGCCACCAGACGCTCGAGCCCACAGGAAAGGTGACAGATGTCTTTTTCATGCGCCTCTCTTTGACCCACCCCCTCTTTTCGGGTTTCGGCATCATCAACCAATATCGCGCCACCAAGACAGGCGAAACGATCATCCGCCGCCAGGAGACCCGTCAGCGCGAGGACCTGCGACTCCGGGTGGAGCACAGCTCTTTTGCGCTGTACAAGGCGCGCCTCTTCGAGTCGGTCACCGCGCGCTATCTCTCCTTCGTCGAAGACCACCTTGCCAAGGTGAAGCTCTTAGGGCCGCAGGACGCTCCACGCGGCTGGCCGTCACCAAGGCCCAAGCCCGGCGCGCCGAGGTGCAAACAACCCTGCTCAAAGCCAAGATTGGCGTACACCGCGCAGCGCTGGCGCTCAACGCGCTCTTGGGCTTGAACGCAAACACCAAGCTCACCCTCGCCACCGAGCCCAGCGTTCCCAAGCTTGAAGCCATGGGCACGAACGCTGACCTCCAACGCAAAGCCCTCCAAGGGCGACCCGTGCTCTTGATCGCCAAAGACCGCACCAAACAAGCGGTACAGCACGCCAAGGGCGCAGGCGCGGGGCTCTGGCCGCACCTGATGCTTCAGGCCGGCGTCAACCTCGCAAGCCCCAACGAGCGTTACTTCCCGCCCAAGAACGAGTTCAATGGCTCATGGGACGTCTCGTTGCTGCTCTCATGGACAGCCTGGGATTGGGGCAA